>NZ_WWKH01000138.1:0-6411 GCF_009865595.1 Streptomyces sp. SID1328
GCGCAGCGTCCCGGCGAGCCTTTCCGCGCGCTCCCGGAGTGCCCGGGGGTCGGCCCGCAGCGCGGTCACGGTCGGGGGCAGCGGGCCGCGTACCGTCGCCTCCAGTGCGGCGAGGGTCAGTTTGTCGACCCGCAGCGCGCGGGCCAGCGGGTGGCGGGCCAGGGTCCGTACGAGGTCGGCACTGCCCAGCAGCAGTCCGCACTGGGGACCGCCGAGCAGCTTGTCGCCGCTGGCGGTGACCAGGGCGGCACCGGCGCGCAGCCGGCTCGTGGCGTCGGGCTCGTCGGGCAGCGCCGGTTCCGGGGTGAGCAGCCCCGAGCCGATGTCCGCGACCACGGGCACGCCGAGCGGGGCGAGCTCGGCGACGGAAGCCTCCCGGGTGAAACCGGTGAGACGGAAGTTGGAGGGGTGGACCTTCAGGACGAAGCCGGTGTCCGGGCCGACGGCGGCGGCGTAGTCGGCCGGGGTGGTGCGGTTGGTGGTGCCGACCTCGCGGAGCCGGGCGCCGGTGGAGACGAGCAGGTCGGGCAGGCGGAAACCGTCCCCGATCTCCACCATCTCGCCCCGGCTGACGATGATCTCGCGGCCCCGAGCGAGCGCGGTGGCGGCCAGCACGAGCGCGGCCGCGCCGTTGTTGACGACATGCGCGGCCTCGGCGGCCGGTACGGCCCGCAGCAGCGCGTCGAGGGCGGAACGGCCACGCCGGGCCCGCACGCCGGTGCCGAGGTCGAGTTCCACGTCCGTGGTGCCGGAGGCGGCCAGTACGGCGTCCCGGGCGGCCTCGGAGAGGGCGGCGCGGCCCAGGTTGGTGTGGAGCAGGACACCGGTGGCGTTGATGACGGGGCGCAGCGCGGAGGCGGTGGCGGGCAGGGCGGCCACCGCACGGTCGGCGATCTCGGCGACGGGCACCTCGCCGCTCCGCGCCTGGGCCTGCACGCCGGCGACCACGTCCTTGACCAGCCGTCGCCCCAGCCGCGCCGCCGCCGCGTCCAGCCGGGGGTCGGCCAGCAGCACATCGGTACGCGGCAGCCGCCGCCGCTCGTCCGCGGGCGGGGCGGCGGAAGCGTGCTCGCGGTCCATCTCGGGCCCCTCCTGTTCCGGCCGTTCCGACGACAAAGTCCCCTTTGTCCAGGCTACGACCGCTTCCGGTACGCACCGTCCGCGCCACACCGGAACACTCCGGGGGGGGCGACGGCGTGGGACCTGATCGAGCGGCGACCGGAGGCGGCATGACAGCCTCAGCAAGTCGTGCCCGCGTTCGCCAAGGCGATGAAGCAGATCCAACTCGCGCACGCCGCTGTGCCATTGGCTCGGTACGTCCCTATGCTCGGCTCCCACCGGAGGCGCTTCGCGGAGCGCTTGTTGGAGCGAAGGAGCCGCACGTGCCCACTGCCGAGGTCAATGGCGCAGCGATCGCCTACACCGACACCGGCGCGCCTCCGGGCAGCCCGGACGCGCCGGCCGTCGTCTTCGGTCACGGGCTGCTGTTCAGCGGCTGGATGTTCCATCCGCAGGTCGAGGTGCTCCGGGAGCAGTACCGCTGTGTGACCGTGGACTGGCGCGGCCAGGGCGACACCCCCGCGACGCCGTCCGGGTACGGCATGGACACCCTGACCGCCGACGCCGTCGCCCTGATCGGACACCTCGGCCTCGGGCCGGTGCACTGGGTCGGTCTCTCCATGGGCGGCTTCGTCGGCCAGCGCATCGCGGCCCGGCACGGCGAACTTCTGCGCTCACTCACGCTGTTGGACACGAGCGCGGACGGTGAACCGTCGGACAAGGCGGCCGAGTACCGGCTGCTGGCGCGCGTCTACCGCTTCACCGGCGTCGGGCCGGTGCTGGGGAAGGTGAAGGCCGCGATGTTCGGCCCCGGCTTCCTGGCCGACCCGGCGAGCAAGCCGCTGATCGACGAGTGGGTACGCCGCCTGCGGCGCTGCGAGCGCACCGGGATACGCCAGGCCGTGCTGGGAGTCATCGAACGAGAGCCCTGCCAGGCTGAGTTGAGCCGCATCTCGGTACCCACGCTGGTCGCCGTCGGCGCCGACGACCTGGCCACTCCCCCCGCCGACGCGGAGCGCATCGCGGCCGCGATCGAGGGGGCCCGGCTGGAGGTGGTGCCGGGGGCGGGGCACAGCAGCACGCTCGAACAGCCCGCCGCGCTCACCGCGCTGATCGGCGACTTCCTGGCCTCGGTGGATGTCCGCCGCTGAGCGGGGCGGGGCGGCGCCCTCGCTGAAGCCGCTGAGCGCCGAACTCGCCCCGGCCGTGCTCGCGTTCGAGCTGGCGAACCGGGACTACTTCGCCGCCGCCGTGTCCGACCGGGGCGACGAGTACTTCGCCCGCTTCACCGACCGCTACACCGCCCTCCTCGCCGAACAGGCCGCCGGCGTCTGCGCCTTCTACCTGCTCGTCACCGGGACCGGCACGGTCCTGGGCCGCTTCAACCTCTACGACCTCACCGACGGCACCGCCGAGGTCGGCTACCGGGTGGCGGAGCACGCCAGCGGGCGGGGCGTGGCGACTGCGGCCGTACGGGAGTTGTGCGCACTGGCGGCGGACAGGCACGCCCTGCACACCCTCCGCGCGGCCACCGCCCACGAGAACATCGCCTCTCAACGCGTGCTGCTCAAGGCGGGGTTCGTCCGCAGCGGCCCCGCCGGTCCGGCCGACCTCGGGGGCAGGTCGGGGAGTTGGTACCGACTCGATCTCTCCCGCCGGCCATGAGCACCGGGCGTCTCACCACCCCGTCAGCAGAAGGTGGTTGAGCAGCAGGGCCAGGGTCACCTGGGCGGCGAGCCACGCTCGGGGGCGGGGCAGCAGGGCGCACGCGGCCAGCAGCCACACAGCGAAGGGGAGCCAGATGCGTTCCGTCTCCGCCTTGCTCATGCCGGACAGGTCCGCGATCAGCAGGGCGGCCAGGGCCGCGCAGACGATCAGGGCGAGGCGGGTGGCGGGGCGGTCGCCGCGGTGGACGAGGGAGCCCACGGTGCGCGGGAGGGCCGCTGCCGTCGCCGGGCCGGTGATGATCGCGGCGCAGGCGAGGTTGGCCCAGATCCAGTAGCTGTAGGGGCGCGTGCCGCCGACGCCCTGGTAGTAGCGGGTCACCAGCAGGTGGTACGCCGTCCACCAGTTGAAGCCGAGCAGGCCGAACACCACGGGGGTGACGGCCAGCCCGGCGAGGAAGGGCAGCACCAGCAAGGGGCGGGCCCGCAGGTCCCCGCGGGCGAGGACGAGTACCGCGAGGCCGATCAGGGCGATCAGGGTGAGACCGTAGGAGAGATAGCAGGTCAGACCGGCCAGCAGACCGGAGGCGCCCGCCCACGGCAGTGACCGCCGGGTGAGGGCGAGTGCGAGGCAGGCCAGTGCCCAGGCGGCCACCGCGGCGAAGTAGGCGTCGGCCGAGGAGCCCATCCAGACCGCGGCCGGGGCGAGTACCAGGAAGGGTGCCGCCCGCCGGGCGAGGCGCTCGTCCGCCAGCGCGCGTACGGCGGCCAGCACCGCGGCGGAGGCGGACGCGCCCAGCACCACGCACCACATCCCGGCCCAGCCGCCCCCGCCCAGCCCGATCCGGTCCAGCAGGACGAAGGTGAGCGTGGCGGCGGGCGGATGGCCGGCGACATGGGCGGGCCAGTTGCCGGGGACGCCCGCGAGGATATGACCGTCGAAGCCGCGCAGGGTGGCCGGGATGTCGTGGAAGCGGCCGATGACCTGGAGGTATTCGTTCGCGGTGGTGAGCCGGGTGGCGATGCCGTCGTGCCAGCCGTCGACCAGGGCGAGGGAGACGATCCAGGCGGCGGACGCGGCCCAGGCCACCCAGGGCAGGGTCCGCCAGGGGAGCCGGGCGGCGAGCGCGGGACCGTACGCCACACCGGCGGCCGCGAGGATCAGCGCGGCCGGGGTGCCGGGGCCGAGGTGCGGGTCCCAGTCGGCGAAGAGCGGGGGCCAGTGCACGAACAGGGTGTGGTGGGCGTCCTGGATGTGACGGCCGACCAGGACGGCGGCGGTCACCAGCAGGACGGCTGCCGCTGCGGCGTACAGGTCGCGGCGTGGGGTGTGGGGCTCGCGGTGGATCACATCGGCACGCTAGGCCGTAGGGGCGGCTCCGGTCCGCCTTCCGGGCCGGACGTCAGCGTTTCGTCATGGGTCGCGTACCCGTTCCGGGGTGCTGCCGGGCCTACGGTCGGGGCATGCGCGACGATCCCCGGCTTCCCACCTCTTCCCACTTCTGGCGCAGCCCCCTGCGCGGCACCTGGTTCACGGCGGTGCTCGGGCTGGTGCTGCTCGGCGGCATCAGCGTGCTGTTCGTGACCGGCCTGGTGTCGTACGCCGCCTACAGCCCGGACCTCTCGCCGGTGAACGACACGACCCCGGACAAGGGGGTGCTCGGCTTCTATCTCTTCGACTGGCCGGCCGGGCCGTCCTGGCTGTACCGGCTGAGCCAGGGCGTTCACGTGACGCTGGGCGTGGTGCTGGTCCCGGTACTGCTGGCCAAGCTGTGGTCCGTGGTGCCGAAGCTGTTCACCCTGCCGCCGGCCCGTTCGGTGGCGCACGCGCTGGAGCGGGTGTCGCTGCTGCTCCTGGTCGGTGGCGCGCTGTTCCAGTTCGTCACGGGCCTGCTCAACATCCAGCTGGAGTACGTGTTCCCCGGCTCCTTCTATCCCCTGCACTTCTACGGCGCCTGGGTGTTCATCGCCGCGTTCGTCGTCCACGCGGCGCTGCGGGCACCGCTGGCGGTACGGACCGTACGGGCGTGGCGGCGTGGGCAGCCCGGCGACGAGGCCGAACTGGCCGCCCCGGAGCCCGCCCCGCCCACGCTGTCCCGGCGGGGCGCACTGTGGCTGGTCGGCGGTGGTTCGCTGCTGTTGTTCGTGACGACGGTGGGGCAGAGCCTCGGTGGCCCGCTGCGCCGCACCGCGCTGCTCGCTCCGCACGGCGGGTCCGATCCCGGTGGCGGCCCGAACGGTTTCCAGATCAACAAGACGGCCCGCTACGCCGGGATCACCGGCGCCGACACGCATCCGGACGCCTGGCGCCTGGTCCTCACCGGCCCGGCCGGCACGGTCCGGCTCAGCCGGGCCGAGCTGCTCCGTATGCCGCAGCACAGCTCGTCGCTGCCGATCGCCTGCGTCGAGGGGTGGTCCACGGCGGACCAGTGGTGGCGCGGGGTGCGGCTGCGCGACCTCGCCGCGCTCGCCGGGTACGAGGGCGATCCCCCCGACGTGCTCGTGGAGTCCCTCCAGCGGCACGGGGCCTTCCGGCGGGCGGCGTTGCGCGCCAACCAGGTGTCCGACCCGCGTTCCCTGCTCGCCCTGTACGTCAACGGCGAGGAGCTCTCCCCCGACCACGGCTATCCGGCGCGGATCATCGTGCCCGCCGCTCCCGGCGTCCACAACACCAAGTGGGTGGGCCGGCTGACCTTCGGAGACCTGTGATGCGCCTGCCGACCTTCCGTGTCCCGCTCGGCAGTCCGCTGCAACTGCTCCTGCTGGTCTGCTCGTTCGCGCTCGCTGCCTATGCGGGCGTACGGCTGCTCTCCGGCGACTGGCTCGGGGTGGTCCTCTGGTTCGTGGGGGCGGCGCTGCTGCACGACCTGGTGCTGCTGCCGCTCTACTCCGCGCTCGACCGCGCGCTGCGGGCCGGGACCGCCGCGCGGTGGACGCTGTACGTACGCGTGCCCGCCGTGCTGTCCGGACTGACACTGCTGGTGTGGTGCCCGCTGATCCTCGGCCTGTCGGCCGACCGCTACCGGTCGGCCACCGGGCTCGACCCGGACGTGTTCCTGCTCCGCTGGCTGCTCATCACGACCGTGCTCTTCGGCGGCTCCGCCCTGCTGCTCGTCCTGCGGCTGCGCAGGGCCACGAAGCAGCGCTCGCCGTCCGTCCACTGAGCAGTCTCCGGCCAGCCCCCGCGCCGCGCGAGTTCCAGCAGCGCGGGGGTGCCGATGCGGGCCCAGGGGAACGGCTCACCCACCGCTCCCCCGCCGTGCGTCACGTCCACCACGCGTACCCGGGCCCGCTCGTCCACGTCTCCGGGCACCGTCTCGACGATCAACAGGCCATCGGGACGGAGAAGTTCACGCATCCGGTGCAGCAAGGCGGCCACATCGCCGCCGATGCCCACATTGCCGTCCATGAGCAGCACCGTGCCCCAGCTGCCCTCGCCGGGCAGGGGGTCGAACACCGAGCGGTGCAGGGCCTGTCCGCCGAGCGTGTGGGTACGGGCCACTGCTGCCTCGCTCACGTCGACACCCAGGGCGCTGCGGCCGCGCCCGGCGAGTTCCGCCACCAGCCGGCCGGGGCCGCAGCCCACGTCGAGCACGGCCCCTTCGCAGCGGTCAAGCACCGCCCGGTCCACGGCGTCGGCGGCCGCGCACCAGCGCTCCACGTCCAGCGGCAGCAGCCAGCCGTCGCC
>NZ_WWKH01000139.1:0-10664 GCF_009865595.1 Streptomyces sp. SID1328
CGTTCCAGCAGCGCCCCCGCCCTGGCCGCGCCCACGGTGAGACTGCCCCGCTCGGGGGCCGGTGCCGGGGCACCGGCGTGCACCACCGCCCGTACCGGCGCCGTAGTTGATCCGGAAAGCCGGTGCAGCGCGAGCAACAGCCGGTCCAGCCGGGCCTCTTGCGCGTGCTCCAGGGCCAAGGTGCCCGACACCCAGGCCAGTTCGGGCCGCATCGAGTCGGCCCAGGCGGGGTCGAGCAGGGTGTGGAAGGTGTGCAGGGCGGCGCTGATCCGGCGGGCGGAGCGGCGCAGCGCGCGCCCCGCGTCGGCGGCGCCCTCGGCCCCGTTCCCGTGCTCCCGCTGGGCCCGCAGCGCGCGCAGGAACTCCGTCGCCTGCGCCCTCAGATACGCGGCGAGGTCGTCCCCGGCGGCGTCCTTCCCGGCGGGGACGACCCCCGCCGGGACGGTCTCCGGGTGGGGACGGTCAGGGTGTCGTGGTGCCACGCCGGCGCCTCCGGGCGTCAATGAGCATCTCCTGTACGTTGCGCAGGGGGTGTCCGTCGGCGTCCACCGCGTGCCGGGTCCACTCGCCGTCGGGGCCCAGGTGCCAGGAGGCGGTGGTGTCGGACATGCCGGTGTCCAGCAGGCGGTTGAGGGACGCCCGGTGGCCGGGGTCGGTGACCCGGACCAGCGCCTCGATCCGGCGGTCGAGGTTGCGGTGCATCATGTCGGCGCTGCCGAACCAGACTTCGGGCTCGCCGCCGTTGCCGAAGGCGAACACACGGGAGTGCTCCAGGAACCGGCCGAGTATCGAGCGGACCCGGATGTTCTCCGACAGCCCCTCGACCCCGGGCCGCACCGCGCAGATGCCGCGCACCCAGATGTCCACCGGCACGCCCGCCTGGGATGCCCGGTAGCAGGCGTCGATGACGGCCTCGTCGACCATGGAGTTGACCTTGATCTTGACGAAGGCCGGGCGGCCCGCGCGGTGGTGCTGGATCTCCTTGTCGATGCGCGATATCAGGCCGTCACGCAGGGACTTGGGGGCGACCAGCAGCCGGCGGTAGGTCTCGCGGCGGGAGTAGCCGGAGAGCCGGTTGAAGAGGTCGGAGAGGTCCGCGCCGACCTGCGGGTCCGCGGTGAGCAGCCCGAGGTCCTCGTACAGCCGGGCCGTCTTCGGGTGGTAGTTGCCGGTGCCGACGTGGCTGTAGCGGCGCAGGGTCTCGCCCTCCTGGCGGACCACGAGCGACAGCTTGCAGTGGGTCTTCAGCCCGACGAGGCCGTAGACGACGTGGCAGCCCGCCTCCTCCAGCTTGCGCGCCCACTTGATGTTGGCGTGCTCGTCGAAGCGGGCCTTGATCTCGACCAGGACGAGGACCTGCTTGCCGGACTCGGCCGCGTCGATCAGCGCGTCCACTATCGGCGAGTCGCCGGAGGTGCGGTACAGCGTCTGCTTGATCGCCAGCACGTCGGGGTCCTGCGCGGCCTGCTCCAGGAACGCCTGCACCGAGGTGGAGAAGGAGTCGTACGGGTGGTGCAGCAGCACGTCCCGCTGGCGCAGCGCGGCGAAGATGTCCGGCGCGGAGGCGGACTCCACCTCGGAGAGGTCCCGGTGGGTGCCCGCGACGAACTTGCGGTACTTCAGCTCCGGGCGGTCCAGGCTGTGGATGCGGAAGAGACCGGTGAGGTCGAGCGGGCCGGGGAGCGGGTAGACCTCGGCCTCGGAGATCTTCAGCTCGCGCACCAGGAGGTCCAGCACCTCGCGGTCGATGTCCTCCTCGACCTCCAGGCGCACCGGGGGCCCGAAGCGGCGCCGCATGAGTTCCTTCTCCAGCGCCTGGAGCAGGTTCTCCGCGTCGTCCTCCTCGACCTCCAGGTCCTCGTTGCGGGTGAGCCGGAAGGCATGGTGCTCCAGCACCTCCATGCCGGGGAACAGCTCCTCCAGGTGCGCCCCGATCACGTCCTCCAGCGGGACGAAACGGCCGGGGCTGCTCTCCAGGAAGCGGGACAGCAGCGGGGGCACCTTCACCCGCGCGAAGTGCTTGTGGCCGCTGACCGGGTTCCGCACCACCACGGCCAGGTTCAGCGAGAGGCCGGAGATGTAGGGGAAGGGGTGTGCGGGGTCCACGGCGAGCGGGGTCAGCACCGGGAAGATCTGGTGCCGGAACAGGGTGAACAGGCGGGCCTGCTCCTTGTCGGTCAGCTCGCTCCAGCGGACCAGGTGGATGCCCTCCTCCGCGAGCGCGGGGGCGACGTCGTCGTGGTAGCAGGCGGCGTGCCGCGCCATCAGCTCGCGCGAGCGGGCCCAGATCATCTCCAGCACCTCGCGGGGCTGGAGCCCGGAGGCGGAGCGGGTGGCGACCCCGGTGGCGATACGCCGCTTCAGACCGGCCACCCGGACCATGAAGAACTCGTCCAGGTTGCTGGCGAAGATCGCGAGGAAGTTGGCGCGCTCCAGCAGCGGGGTGGCGGGGTCCTCGGCCAGCTCCAGCACGCGCTCGTTGAAGGCGAGCCAGCTCCGCTCCCGGTCCAGGAAGCGGCCCTGGGGCAGCGGGGCGCCGTCCGTGGCCCGCTCCTCGTACACGTCGAGGCCGGCGTCGAGATCGGGTTCCAGGTCGGAGACGGTCGCCGCGACCGTGGGCGGCCGGTGGGCGGCGATGGAGCCCACGGGGGGCTGCGGCCGCAGGGCGGCGTCGGGGGACGGGTGGGCCGGTACCTGGGCTTCTCGCTGACTCATGAACCCATTCTTCCGCGCCAGGGGCGTTACGGCAGCGTCTGTTCTCAAGTGATCCGCGGGAACGGACGCGCCACCCTCGGCCCCCTCGGGCCGCGGCTGAAAGTGGGGGGCCACGGGTTCCATCGCCCGAGGGTCGCAAGCGGTTCTGAATCAAGGGTTACGGGCACATGACGTCCGGGAAATCGAGGGGCGGCCCGCAGGGACCGCCCCCGTCGGTCAGCCGGTACGGCGGCGCAGCACCACGAAGGAGGCGGCGGTGAGCAGCGCGGTCACGACCAGCAGCAGGGCGCTGGTGGTGAGCTGGAGCGGCCAGTAGTGGGAGGCGGGGTGGAAGGTGGTGTAGAAGCCGGTGCCGCCGTGGCGCTCGTAGAGGCGCAGGCAGGCGTCCATGCTGGTCGCACGGCACTCCGGGGTGGGGATGTGCGCTCCGGCGCGGGTGACCAGGCCGTGCGCGACCTCGACGCCGGTGTAAAGGCCGGGATAGCCGTCCCGGAACGGCCCCACCTCGGTCACGGGCGTCCGGAGGTGGGGCATGAGCCAGTGGGCGCCGCCGAGCAGCAGCACCGAGGCGGCCACGCTGATGCCGAGGGCGGGCAGGGTGCGGCGGACCAGGAGGCCGGTCAGCGCACCCACGGCGAGGGCGGTCAGGCAGGCGGCGACGATCGTGGGGCCATTGGCATGGAAGGTGAAGGGCTGCCACCAGGTGGGGCGATTACCCATATGGTCGTCGGGCGCCCCCCAGGCGAACCGGTGCAGGGCCACCAGCAGGCTCGTGCCCACCGTGAGCACCGCTGCGGGCAGCGCCAACTGGACCGCCAGCCAGCGCACCGGAGTGACGCCCTGGGTCCAGGCCGTCAGCGCGGTGCCCGACTCCAGCTCCCGCGCGGTCAGTGTGGCGCCCGCCCATGCGGCCACGAGGAGCGGCAGCAGGGCCATGGCGGTGGTCATGAGGCCGTACACGCTGTTGAACAAGCCCATGTCGACGACGCACCTGCTGAGCCTGCTGCACGCCTCTGCTTGCCGCCAGCCGCGGTTCTCCTCGTCCGCGAGCGGGCCCGCCGCCCACAGCAGCAGCCCGCCTGACACCACCACCAGGGCGGCCCAGACGATCAGCGCCCACCGATGCAGAAGAAACGTCCAGCGGGCCTGACGTGGACGTGCGGGGGCTGCTGGAACGGAGAGGGTGCTCACGCGGCGCGCTCCTCGGTCAGGGTGAGCGCGGGCGCGTCCGCCCCGCGCAGGTGGGCGAGGACGAGGTCCTCCAGGGTGGGGCGCCCGGTGCGCCAGTCCCCCGGCAGCGGCCCGGCGGGCCGGATCAGCGCGGAGAGCTGGCGCCCGGTGGTGCGGGACTCGACCACCGTGTGCCCGGTCAGACCCTCGGTCTCCACGGGCCCGGCGACGCGCAGGTGGGCCGCGAGCAGGTCGTCGATGTCCCCGGCCAGCCGGACCCGGCCGGAGCCGATGAGCAGCAGGTGGTCGCAGGACTCCTCGACCTCGGCGACGACGTGGGAGGACATCGCGATGGTGGTGCCGTGCTCGGCGGCCGTGCCCATCAGCACGCCCATCAGGTCGTGCCGGGCGAGCGGGTCGAGATCGGCCATCGGCTCGTCCAGCAGCAGCAGTTCGGGCCGCTTGCCCAGCGCGAGGGCGAGCGCGACCCGCGTGCGCTGGCCGCCGGAGAGGGACCGTATCCGGGCACCGGGGTCGAGGTCGCCCCCGGCGACGATCCGCCCGGCACCGGCCGCGTCCCATCGGCCGGGGTTCAGGTCGGCGCCCATGCGCAGCGTCTCGGCGATCGTGAGCTGCGGATACAGCGGCTTGGCCTGTGCGACGTAGCCCACGCGGGGCCGGGCCTCGGCGGGAGAGAGGCCCAGGACCCGCAACTCGCCCTCGGTGGGCGCCGTGAGACCCGCCGCGATGGTGAACAGGGTGCTCTTTCCGGCCCCGTTGGGACCCACCACGGCACACACGCGCCCGGCGGGCAGCCGGAACGCGCAGTCGCGCAGCGCCCAGGCGCCCCGCCGTCCGTACCGTCTGCCGAGGCCGGCGGCCTCGATCGCGGTCTCGCTCATGAACGTTCTCCCTGGAAGTTCTTGTCGAGGACGGCCGTGAAGAGGGCCGCCATGTCGTCCCGGTCCCAGCCGGCCCGTACCGCCCGCCCGGCCCACTCCTCCAGCTCGGCCCGCAGCGGCGAGTCGGCCGGGGCGGCGCCGAGCGTGCGGCGGACGAAGGTGCCCATCCCGCGCCGCGCCTCCACCAGCCCCTCCCGCTCCAGCTCGCGGTACGCCTTCAGGACGGTGTTGGGGTTGATGGCGGTGGCCTCCACGACCTCGCGGGCGGTGGGCAGTTGGTCGCCGGGGCGTAGCAGTCCGAGGCGGAGGGCCTGTTTGGTCTGCTGGACGATCTGGACGTAGGTGGCGACCCCGCTGTGCCGGTCGATGCGGTATTCGACCACGCGCTGAACCACCCTTTCACTAATTGAGTAGTGGAAGAGTGGTGCAGAAGAGGGGCGCCCGTCAAATCCGGACGCCCCTCAACTCAGTTCACCTTAGGGAGGGTTCACGTCTCCGTGCGGTACATCAGGTCCGTCTCGTGGGTGGTGAAGCCCAGCCGCTCGTACACCGACACCGCCGCCTTGTTGTCCGCGTCGACGTAGAGCATCGCGGTGGGCAGGCCGCGTCCGGCCAGGTGGCGCAGGCCGATCGTGGTGAGCGCCTTGCCGAGGCCGCCGCCCTGGCGGCCGGGGCGCACCCCGAGCACGTACACCTCGCCGAGCCCCTCCTCGGCGTGCGCCTTGGTCCAGTGGAAGCCGACCAGCTCGCCGTCCTGCTCGGCCAGGAAGAACCCCGCCGGGTCGAACCACGCCTCGCTCTCCCGGTCGTCCAGGTCGCGCCGGGTCAGCGAGCCCTGCTCCGGGTGGTGGGCGAACGCCGCCGCGTTGACCGCGAGCCACGCCTCCTCGTCCCGGCCCGGCTCGAAGGCCCGTACCGTCACGCCCTGGGGCAGCACGGGGTCGGGCAGCTCCAGGCCGGTCAACGGCCGTCGCATCTGGCGCAGTTCGCGGAACAGGGTCAGGCCCAGCACCTGCGCGAGGTGCCGGGCCGCCGGGTGGCCGCCGTGCGCCCAGACCCGCAGCCGCTTGCCGGAGGCGGCCAGCAGGGCGGTGCCGAGTGCCCGTCCGTGCCCGCGTCCCCGGTGCGAGGGCCGCACGACCAGCTCGGCGGCGGGGGCCTCCACCGGGTCGGTGTCCTCCAGCTGGGCGTAGCCGACCAGTTCGTCCCCCGCGTACAGCAGCAGATGGGAGACGCCCGGCCGGGCGCCGCCGCGCAGTTGCAGCCGGCCCTGCTCGGACACCGGCTGCTGCCCGTCCGCGCGGGCGGCCTCGGCGAGGAGTGCGAGCACGGCCTCGGCCTGACCCGGCGTGAGTGCGGCGTGCGTCTCGATGGAGCGGGCGGGGAAGGACCGTACGGAGTCGTCGCTGCTCATGCGTACGAGGGTACGGCGCGCGCGGCCGGCGCCGGGTGCGCGGGAATCCGTTTCCGCCCGGCGGGGTCGAGCGGGGAGAATGCGGGCCATGGGACATCTGGACGTGGCGCATCTCGAGTACTACCTGCCGGACGGGCGGGCGCTGCTCGGTGATGTGTCGTTCCGCGTCGGCGAGGGCTCGGCCGTCGCGCTGGTCGGCCCGAACGGCGCGGGCAAGACGACGCTGCTCAGGATCATCGCGGGCGAACTCGACGCACACGGCGGCAAGGTGAGCGTCAGCGGCGGACTCGGGGTGATGCCCCAGTTCGTCGGGGGCGTCCGGGACGGGTCGACCGTCCGCGACCTCCTCGTCTCCGTCGCCCCCCAGCGCATCCGCACGGCCGCGAAGGCGGTCGACGAGGCCGAGCACGCGATCATGACCGTGGACGACGAGGCCGCGCAGATGGCGTACGCCCAGGCCCTCTCCGACTGGGCCGAGGCCCAGGGGTACGAGACGGAGACCCTGTGGGACATCTGCACCACGGCCGCCCTCGGCATCCCCTACGACCAGGCCCAGTGGCGCCAGGTGAACACCCTCTCCGGGGGTGAGCAGAAGCGGCTGGTGCTGGAGTACTTCTTCCGGGGCCACGACGAGGTGCTGCTGCTGGACGAGCCGGACAACTACCTGGACGTGCCCGGCAAGCGCTGGCTGGAGGAGCAGATCCGGGCCACCCGCAAGACCGTGCTGTTCATCTCGCACGACCGGGAACTGCTCGCCCGCTGTGCCGAGCGGATCGTCAGCGTGGAGCCCGCCGAGGGCGGCGCCGACGTCTGGGTGCACGGCGGCGGCTTCGCCACCTACCACGACGCCCGCCGCGAGCGCTTCGCGCGCTTCGAGGAGCTGCGCAGGCGGTGGGCGGAGAAGCACGCCCAGCTCAAGAAGCTGGTGGTCACCCTCCAGCAGGCGGCCTCGGTCAGCCACGAGATGGCCTCACGGTACGCGGCCGCGCAGACCCGGCTGCGCAAGTTCGAGGAGGCCGGACCGCCCCCCGAGCCGCCCAAGGAACAGGACATCCGGATGCGGCTGCGCGGCGGCCGTACCGGCGTGCGCGCGATCACCTGCGAGGCGCTGGAGCTGCCACTACGGCGACTGGTCGGGCCGCAAACTGGCCGAGCTGAAGGACGAACCCCTCATGGAGGTCGTCCAGACGCACCCGTCCGCCGCCGCCTTCCCCGGCGGCGAGTCCCTGCGCGAGATGCAGACCCGCGCGGTCGCGGCCGTACGCGACTGGAACGCGCGCGTGGAGAGCGAGCACGGCCCCGACGCCGTGTACCTGATGTGCTCCCACGGCGACATCATCAAGTCGATCGTCGCCGACGCCCTCGGCCTCCACCTCGACCTGTTCCAGCGCGTCTCGGTGGAGCCCTGCTCGGTCACCGCGATCCGCTACACCCGGCTGCGGCCCTATCTGGTCCGCCTCGGCGAGACCGGCGACCTCGCCTCGCTGGCCCCCCGCGAGACGCCCCCGGACGACGACGCACCGGTCGGGGGCGGTGCGGGCGCACCGTGATCGCCGCCCGCAGTAGGGTGAGGCGGTCGGCCGCACGGTGTGCCCGCACGCCCCTACCGACCGCTTGAACCGCTCCAACGATCCCGAACCCAATGGAGACAGGACGTGTCCCGTCAGGTGTTCCTCTACGACCCGCCGGACCGCTTCGTGGCCGGCACGGTCGGACTGCCCGGACGCCGTACGTTCTTCCTCCAGGCCACCGCGGGCCCGCGGGTGACCAGCGTGGCCCTGGAGAAGGCCCAGGTCGCCGCGCTCGCCGAACGCATGGACGAGCTGCTCGACGAGGTCGTGCGGCGCAGCGGCGGCAATGCCGCGGTGCCGGCCGTCGCCCCGGCCGAGATCACCGACACCGGCCCGCTGGACAGCCCCGTCGAGGAGGAGTTCCGCGTCGGCACCATGGCGCTCGCCTGGGACGGCGAGGAACAGCGCATGGTCGTCGAGGCCCAGGCCCTGGTGGAACTGGACGCCGAGACCGCCGAGGACCTCGCCGAGGCCGAGGAACGCCTCCTCCAGGACGAGGAGAACGGACCCCCGATGCTGCGGGTCCGGCTCACCGGCGCGCAGGCCAGGGCCTTCGCCAAGCGCGCCCTGGACGTCGTCAACGCCGGGCGGCCGCCGTGCCCGCTGTGCAGCCTCCCGCTCGACCCGGAAGGACACGTATGTCCGCGCCAGAACGGATACCGCCGGGGAGCGTGAGCGCCGCGGACACGGAAACCGACGCGGACGCCGCCGAACTGCTCGCCCACGGCGAGCTGACCGTACGCGGCCGCATCCGGGACGCCTCCAACGCCGCACTCTTCTGCACCGTCGCCCTCGACGGCCAGGAGGCCACCTGCGTCTACAAGCCGGTCGCCGGTGAGCGCCCCCTGTGGGACTTCCCCGACGGCACCCTGGCCGGCCGCGAGGTCGCCGCCTACGAGGTGTCCAAGGCCACCGGCTGGGACCTGATCCCGCCGACCGTGCTGCGCGACGGGCCCTACGGCGAAGGCATGTGCCAGCTCTGGATCGAGGTGAGCACCGACGCCGAACTCCTCGCGCTGGCCGAGGGCGAGGAGGCCGGGCCCGGCTGGAAGGCCATCGGACTCGCCGAGGTCGGCGAGGGCCGAACCGCGCTGCTCGTGCACGCCGACGACGACCGGCTGCGCCGCCTCGCCGTCCTGGACGCCGTGATCAACAACGCCGACCGCAAGGGCGGCCACCTCCTGCCCACCGTCGCCGGGCACCTCTACGGCATCGACCACGGCGTCTCCTTCAACGCCGAGAACAAGCTCCGCACCCTGCTGTGGGGCTGGGCGGGCGAACCCCTCACCGAGGACGCCGTCGAGGTCCTCGCCTCCTTGCGCGACAGCCTCGCCGAGGGCGGGACCCTGGCCGCCAAGCTCGCTGAGCTGCTCACCCCGGCCGAGATCGACGCCACCCGCGCCCGCGTCGACGGCCTCCTCGCCACCGGCCGCCACCCCGAACCCACCGGGGAGTGGCCCGCCATCCCCTGGCCCCCGGTCTGAGCCGGGCGGGCACGGACGAGCACAGCCGGACGCCCCGCGCAAGAGCGCCCATCCGGCCATCCGGCCGCCTTGGGCGCGATCCGGTTCGTAGCCCCAGCTCATGGCCGGTTACGCTCATGTACATGCATGCCTGGCCCGCTTCCGAGGTCCCCGCCCTGCCTGGTCAGGGCCGCGACCTGAGGATTCACGACACCGCGACCGACGGTCCGGTCACCCTCGACCCCGGTCCCGTCGCCCGGATCTACGTCTGCGGCATCACGCCGTACGACGCGACCCACATGGGTCACGCGGCGACCTACAACGCGTTCGACCTCGTCCAGCGCGTGTGGCTCGACACCAAGCGGCAGGTCCACTACGTCCAGAACGTCACCGACGTCGACGACCCGCTGCTGGAGCGCGCGACCCGCGACGGCGTCGACTGGGCCGACCTCGCCGTGCAGGAGACCACCCTGTTCCGCGAGGACATGACCGCCCTCAGAATGCTCCCGCCCCAGCACTACATAGGCGCGGTCGAGGCCATACCCGGCATCGTCCCGCTCGTGGAACGGCTGAGGGATCTCGGCGCGGCCTACGACCTCGACGGCGACGTCTACTTCTCCGTCGACGCCGACCCGCACTTCGGCCAGGTCTCCAACCTGGACGCGGCCGCCATGCGCGTGCTGTCCGCCGAGCGCGGCGGCGACCCGGACCGGCCCGGCAAGAAGAACCCGCTCGACCCGATGCTGTGGCTCGCGGCCCGCGAGGGCGAGCCGAGCTGGGACGGCGGCACGCTCGGCCGGGGCCGCCCCGGCTGGCACATCGAGTGCGTCGCCATCGCGCTGGACCACCTGGGCATGACCTTCGACGTCCAGGGCGGCGGCTCCGACCTCGCCTTCCCGCACCACGAGATGGGCGCCTCCCACGCCCAGGTGCTCACCGGCGAGTTCCCCATGGCCAAGGCGTACGTGCACGCCGGCATGGTCGGCCTGGACGGCGAGAAGATGTCGAAGTCGAAGGGCAACCTCGTCTTCGTCTCCGCGCTGCGCCGCGACGGCGTCGACCCGGCCGCCATCCGGCTCGCGCTGCACTCCCACCACTACCGCTCCGACTGGGAGTGGACCGACCAGGTGCTCCAGGACGCCGTGGAACGTCTCGGCCGCTGGCGCGCCGCCGTCTCCCGCCCGGACGGCCCCTCGGCCGACGCGCTGGTGGACGAGGTCCGCGAGGCTCTGGCGAACGACCTGGACGCGCCCGCCGCGCTCGCGGCCGTGGACCGCTGGGCGGCCCGTCAGCAGGCGGAGGGCGGCACGGACATCGGCGCCCCCGGCCTGGTCAGCCGCACCGTGGACGCGCTGCTCGGCGTGGCTCTCTGAGCTCTCTGAGCTGAGGGACGAGCGGGGGCGGTACCCGGCCGGGTACCGCCCCCGCT
>NZ_WWKH01000015.1:0-3773 GCF_009865595.1 Streptomyces sp. SID1328
GGCCTCCTGGATGGCGGCGGAGACGCGGGCGACCCGGTCGGCGGCGGCGCGGTGGCGCAGCACGGCCTCGGCGGCCTGCCAGGCGGCGTGCAGGGTACGGGCGTCGGCCAGCTCGCGCTTCTGCGCGGCGGCGGCCTTCTCGGCGGCGGCCAACGCCAACGAGGCGTGCCGGTAAGCGAGTTCGGCCGCGATCAGCGAGCTGCGCGCACGGGCGCCCTCGGAGTGGGTGACGGTGTCGGCGGCGGCCGTGACCCGCTGGGCGAGGTCGGTGGCGCGAACCCGCTCGCGCACGGCCCGCGCGGACAGCCGCCGGGCCAGGGTGCGGGTGCGGCGCTCGGCACCGGTGTGCACCTCCCGCGCGCGGGTGCGGGCGCCGGTCGCCTCGACGATCCGGCCGAGCAGGTCGACCGAGCCCGCGGTGAAGTCCCGTTCCGCGATGAGTTCGGCGCGGCGGCCCAGCTTGTTGCCGAAGCCGCCGACGAGGTCGGCCAGGCCGTCGGTGTCACGGGTGTCGGTGACGGCACGCAGCAGCAGGTCGGTGAAGTCGGAGTCCTTCTTGACCGCGAAGAGGCCGGCCGCCTCACCCTCGTCGGCGTTCATCTCCCGCTGGTAGCGGAAGAGTTCGGGGTCCAGGCCGAGGTCGCCGAGGTGCTCGGTCCAGCGCTCGTGGGTCTCCTCCCAGTGCGCCTCCAGGTGCGGGTAGTTCTTGCCCGCCTCGGTGAGGGCGTCCCGGAAGCCCTTCATGGTGCGCCGGCGCCCCTGCGCCCCGGAGGCGCCTTCCACCAGCGGCCGTACGGCGGTGGACTCCGCGACCGGCAGGTTGTCGAGGCTCAGACCCGGGCCGGGCCGGAACGAGTACCAGGCTTCGGCGAACTTGCGCGGGTCGTTGGAGACCTGACGGCCGCGCCACTCACTGACCTTGCCGACGACCACGCACTCGCCGGTCTGCACGTGCTGCCACTCCAGCGCGACGTGCCCGCAGTCGTCGGCGAGCAGGAACTTGCGCAGCACGCCGGAGCTGGCGCCGCCCAGGGTGTTGCGGTGGCCGGGCAGCATCACCGAGAAGATCAGCTTGAGCAGGACGGACTTGCCACCGCCGTTCTCCAGGAAGAGCACACCGGCGGGCGCCGGGCGGCGCGGCGGGCCGACCGGCTCCTCCTCGAAGAACTCCGCCTGCGTGGGCGCCGGGTCGGGCACGGGGGCGCCCACGCCGCGCATGTCGAGCACGGTGTCGGCGTAGCGCGCGCCGGCGGGCCCGATGGAGTAGAGGCGGACGCGGGACAGCTCGTACATGGCGGACTCTCGTGAGGTCTTCGAAAAGGTGCGGGCGGGTCAGGAGTGGAAGGGCAGTCCGGCGTCGGCCACCAGGTCCAGGTCGTCGGTGTCCTCGGCGGGCAGCAGGGTGGCGGTGCCGCCGGTCTCGGTCACCACGCCCAGCTCGAGCAGTTCGCTGAGCGCCGCGCCGCCCGCCATGTCCCGCACCTGCAACTGGTAACGGGCGGTGGTGCGGTAGGTGCCGCCGTGGTCGTCGCCGGTGCGCTGGAGGAACCCGGACTCGGTGAGGAAGCCGAGCGCCTTGGCGACGATGCCGGTGGTGGAGGCGGCCGGGCGCCGGGCGTCCTTGGTGGCGCCGGTGGCGCTGCGCCGGGCCCAGATCCGCCAGGCGGCCTCCAGACCGGGGGCATCGGTCACCGGGTCGGTGTTCTCACCGGACTGCTCGGCCCGCTCCTCCAGCCTGCGGCACGCCTGCCGTACGAAGGCGTCCACGCCGTTGACCGTGACGCGCCCGATGTAGGAGTCGTCTGCCAGGTCCTCGGGCCGGGGGAAGGCCAGCGCGGCCACGGCCAGGTGGGCCAGGCCGTGCAGGAACCGGTCGGCGGCGTCGGCGGTGGTACGGCGGGCGTAGTCGCCCATCCGCACCGCGAACACCGAGTCCTCGGCGGCCGTCACGGCCATTCCGGCCCGTGGCGACACCTCCAGCACCACGAGCCCCAGCCCGGTCGCCACGGCGTCGGCCAGCCGCGCGAACGCCCCGTCCTCCCGGTACCGCCGCAACAGCTCGGTGTACTCCTGGTCCCGCGCGGGCTGCAACTTCGGCTGCAGCCCGAACGCCACCAGCCGCGCCGCGTCGGCGGCGTCGGCGGGGGTGACGGCCGGCGGCGCCGCCGGCGCTTCGACGTCACTCCACTCGACGTGCTCGGTCACGACGGATACTCCTTGAACTTGAAACCAGGGTCAGGTGCAGCCCACCCAGGGGCGCGGGGCCGTGTTCGCTCATGCGGCTCCGCCGCGTGGGCGCGATCAACCACGACGGCGGGAAAGCCACTCACCCGGCCACCGCCCGATCGCTGGCCATTCCCACGGCATCCAACAAGGCGGTCCCCACGATGAGATCCGCCCCACCGAAGTCCGGATCGTCCAGCTCAGTACCGTCGTCCACGGCGAACAACAGCTTCTCCTCGCCCTGTCGGTAGGCGGTACCGACAGCAGGACTCGCCGCGTGAATAGCCATCAGCGCCACCAGATACGCCAGCTCGAACCCCTCAGCGGCCCGAGCCTCCGCAAGCAGCCCCGACAGCCTCCGCGGAGCGTCCGCCGGCAGATCCAGCAGAGCGCGAGCCGCAGCCACCTGCTCCTCCGAGAACCGGCTGTCGTCCGGCGTGGCAATCAGATCCGGCTCCGGCATCTCCGCCCCCAGATGCTCCCGCTCGACCGGCGGCGTCAGCAGAATGTCGACCAGGTCCCCCACCCGCACCGACACCGGCGTACGCAACCCCACCCCGCTGCCGAAGAACGCGTCGGTGACCCGGATCGCCTGCTGAAGCGGCAACGGCAGGACAGGCGCGACCAGATGCCCGTACAGGTCCATGCCTGAGGTCCCCGTGGGCGTGGCGAACGCCTGCCGGTCCTGCTCCGCACGGAACAGCGGCCCCGCCTCCAGCAGCCGCGACTGGAGCTGGGTGTGGCGCCGGATGCAGTCCTTGACGATGTCGACCAGCTCGGCCGCGCGCCGCTTGTGCTCCGGCTCCTCGGTCTCGTCGCGGGCCTTGCGGATGTTGGTGAGGATCGCGTTCTCGTGGCGGTAGCGGTCGGCCACGTGGTCCAGCGCCTCGGCGATCATGTCGGGCACGGAGTTGAGCCAGTCGACCGCGCGGACGTTGCGCCGGGTGGCGTCCAGGGCGCGGCGCAGGGTCTCGGAGTACTGCACGGTGCGGTACCGGGCCTGCTCTGCGGCGAGTTGGGCGTCGGCCAGCCGGCCCCGGTTGATCAGCACCTCCAACTTGACCTCGGCGGCGATCTGGGCGCTGGTGACATCGGTGTCGAGGGCGCCGACGAGGACGTTGACGGCTTCGTCGGTGGTCCGCAGGTACACCGTGCCGCCGGGTCCCGGAACCTCTTCGATGAGCTTGAAGTCGTAGTCGCGGCGGACATAGCTGCCGTCGGAGGCGAAGGTGCCGTACACCGCGCGGAAGCCGCGGTCGGCGCTGCCGACGTTGATCAGGTTCTCCAGCACCCAGCGGGCCACGCGCTCGTGCTCGGCGGTGGTGCGGTGGGGGGCCTGGGCGGCGATGCGCGGGACGAGCCGGGCGACGATCTGCTCGTGGTCGGCGCCGGTGTCGAAGTCCATGTTGAGCGTGACGAGGTCGATGGCGGCCAGTGCCACCTCGGCCATGCCGTACGTCGAGTACTCACCGGCCAGGTTGGCCTTGCGGGCGTCCAGGTCGTGCAGCGGGGCCGTGCAGGCGAGCGCGCGCAGCCGCCGCGCCAGCCCC
>NZ_WWKH01000140.1:0-5077 GCF_009865595.1 Streptomyces sp. SID1328
GGCGGGACGTGGACACCGGCGACGACCTGCGGGTGGCGCTGGCGCTGGGCGTGGGCCCGTACACCGCGGCGGCGAGCGCCGCGTGGACCGCGCCGGTGCCGCTCGCCGGGCAGTAGGCTGCGGACATGCAGGCCACCGCTTACACCTACGACCCCGAGAGCCGCAGCGGGCAGGTGCTGCTCGACGACGGCACCCCGGTGCCGTTCGACACGGCCGCATTCGACGCGGGCGGGCTGCGGTTGCTGCGGCCCGGTCAGCGGGTGCGGATCGAGACCGAGGGGCGGGGCGAGGGGCTGCGGATCACGCTGGTGACCCTCCAGACCTTCTGAACGGGTGCCGAGCAGGCGCTGAACGGGCCCTGGGCGGCCGTGTGAACGCACCGCGGGCCGGACTCCCCCGGGGAGTCCGGCCCGGCGCGTGTGAGCCCTGAGGGACCGGGTGCCGTGGAAGGCCGTGCCTCTAGCGGGCGGTGGTCTTCTTGGCGGTGGTCTTGCGTGCCGTCGACTTCTTGGCGGGCGCCTTCTTGGCGGTGACCTTCTTCGCGGGAGCCTTCTTCGCGGTGGTCTTCTTGGCGGCCGCGGTGGTGCCGGCGGTCTTGGCCGGGGCCTTCTTCGCGGCGGCCTTCTTGGCGGTGGCCGTGGTCTTCTTGGCCGGCGTCGCCTTCTTGGCGGTCGTCTTCTTCGCGGCGGCCTTGGTGGCCTTCTTGGCCGCGGCCTTCTTCACGGTCGCGGAAGCGCCGCCGGTCAGGCTGCCCTTGGGCGCCTTCTTCACGGAGACCTCGCCACCACGGGGAAGCTTCTTCGAACCGCTCACCAGGTCCTTGAAGCCCTGACCGGCGCGGAAGCGCGGAACCGAGGTCTTCTTGACCCGAACACGCTCGCCCGTCTGGGGGTTACGGGCGTAGCGGGCAGGGCGGTCCACCTTCTCGAAGGACCCGAAGCCGGTGACCGAGACCCGGTCCCCCGCGACGACGGCGCGGACGATGGCGTCCAGGACCGCGTCGACAGCATCGGCGGCCTGCTGGCGGCCACCCATCTTGTCGGCAATCGCTTCTACGAGCTGCGCCTTGTTCACGTCTTCCCCTTCGGAGACATCGCCAGAACGAAAGTGTTCAAGCTTTTTCGCACGTTAGGCAGATATATACCGCAAATCAAACACGAAACGGGCTTCTCACCCTTGTGCCGCATCGGTTTCGGCGGTCCCGAACGGATTCAGTGGTCCTCTTCGGGCATCCGGCCCGCTTCGAGGTCCGCGGTGAATCGTTCGAGACGCGTTGCCGCGCCGGCGGGATCGTGTTTGGCCGCGGCCGTAATGACCAGCAGCTTCCGGGTCAGCGCCATCCGTACGCCCTCCGGGACTTGCAGTGTGCGCACGGTTGCGTGCGCTTGTTTGAGTTGGTCCGCGACTGCCGCATAGAGCTGGAGTTGGCCGTCGTGTTCCATGCACAGATTGTGCCATCTGGGGCGAGTTGTCGCCTGCGCAGGGGGCAACTGCCGCCTCCGCGCGCCGTTTCGGGGCGCGGGGAGGGGGCGCCGCCGAGGGACGCCCGGAACTGCAACTTCGTTGCGGCGAAGGGGAGTTGTGGACCGCGCGGAGGGCGCTCGCGGGCGTCCGGACCCGGACATGCGCGTACCCCCAATCGTGGCGATCGGGGGTACGCGGCGGCCGTCGAGGTGGCCGAAACCTTATGCGTGCGAGCGGTTGCTCAGCTTGTCAGCGTGCGGGGCTTGTGCGCCGGGCGGGCCTTCTCGAAGGCGGTGATGTCGTCCTCGTCGCGCAGGGTGAGGGAGATGTCGTCCAGGCCGTTCAGCAGCCGCCAGCGGGAGTTCTCGTCCAGCTCGAAGGAGGCGGTGATGCCCTCGGCGCGTACCTCGCGGGCTTCGAGGTCGACCGTGATCGCGGCCTCGGGGTCGCGTTCGGTCAGCTCCCAGAGCGCGTCCACGACCTTCTGCTCCAGTACCACCGTGAGCAGGCCGTTCTTCAGCGAGTTGCCGCGGAAGATGTCGGCGAAGCGGGCGGAGATCACGGCCTTGAAGCCGTAGTTCTGCAGCGCCCAGACGGCGTGCTCGCGGGAGGAGCCGGTGCCGAAGTCGGGTCCGGCGACCAGGACCGTGGCGCCCTGCCGCTCGGGGCGGTTGAGGACGAAGGTGTCGTCCTTGCGCCACGCCTCGAAGAGACCGTCCTCGAAGCCGTCGCGGGTGACCTTCTTGAGCCAGTGGGCGGGGATGATCTGGTCGGTGTCGACGTTGCTGCGGCGCAGCGGCACGGCCCGGCCGGTGTGGGTGGTGAAGGCTTCCATCGTTATCGCACTCCAGCGGGCACGGGGGTGTCGGACAGGTCGGCGGGCGAGCCGAGGTGACCGAGGACGGCGGTGGCGGCGGCGACCTGCGGCGAGACCAGGTGGGTGCGGCCGCCCTTGCCCTGCCTGCCCTCGAAGTTGCGGTTGGAGGTGGAGGCGGATCGCTCCCCCGGCGCGAGCTGGTCGGGGTTCATGCCCAGGCACATCGAGCAGCCCGCGTACCGCCATTCGGCACCGGCCTCCTTGAAGACCACGTCCAGCCCCTCGGAGACGGCCTGCAGGCCCACGCGCGCGGAGCCGGGGACGACCAGCATCCGTACGCCGTCGGCGACTTTGCGGTCCCGGAGGATCTCGGCGACCGAGCGCAGGTCCTCGATGCGGCCGTTGGTGCAGGAACCTACGAAGACGGTGTCCACGGCGATGTCCCGCAGCGGCTGCCCGGCGGTCAACCCCATGTATTCGAGGGCCTTTTCGGCGGCGTAGCGCTCCGATGCGTCTTCGTACGAAGCCGGGTCGGGGACGTGCGACGAAAGCGGCGCTCCCTGGCCGGGGTTGGTGCCCCAGGTGACGAACGGGGAGAGTCCGGCCGCGTCGATGACGACCTCGGCGTCGAAGACCGCGTCGTCGTCGGTGCGCAGCGTCCTCCAGTACTCCACCGCCTCGTCCCAGTCGGCGCCCTCCGGGGCGTGCGGGCGGCCCTTCAGGTAGGCGAAGGTGGTCTCGTCGGGGGCGATCATGCCCGCGCGGGCGCCGGCCTCGATGGACATGTTGCAGATGGTCATCCGCGCCTCCATCGACAGCTTCTCGATGGCGGAGCCGCGGTACTCCAGGACATAGCCCTGGCCGCCGCCGGTGCCGATCCGGGCGATGATCGCCAGGATCAGGTCCTTGGCGGTGACACCCTCGGGCAGCTCGCCCTCCACGGTGATCGCCATGGTCTTCGGGCGGGCCATCGGCAGCGTCTGGGTCGCCAGTACGTGCTCGACCTGCGAGGTGCCGATACCGAAGGCGAGCGCCCCGAACGCACCGTGTGTGGAGGTGTGGGAGTCACCGCACACCACGGTCGTGCCGGGCTGCGTCAGCCCGAGCTGCGGGCCGACCACGTGCACCACGCCCTGCTCGACGTCGCCCAGCGGGTGCAGCCGCACCCCGAACTCCGCGCAGTTCTTGCGCAGTGTCTCCAACTGGGCCCGCGAGACCGGGTCCGCGATCGGCTTGTCGATGTCGAGGGTCGGGGTGTTGTGGTCCTCGGTGGCGATGGTCAGGTCGAGACGACGGACCGCGCGACCGCCCTTGCGGAGACCGTCGAACGCCTGCGGGCTGGTCACCTCGTGCAGCAGGTGCAGATCGATGTAGAGAAGGTCGGGCTCGCCCTCGGCGCGCCGGACGACATGGTCGTCCCAGACCTTCTCCGCGAGTGTCCTACCCATCGCTTTCCCTCCGGCCGGCCACGGTTCCGCCGACACATCTAGAGAACCTGAGGAAGCGACGCCCGCGCCGTGATCTCGGTGCGTACGGGCGTCCGGCACCGCGCCCGCCGTACGCGGGCCGCCGTGTGCTTCAAGAGTGGCGCGTTCCGGAGAAAATTGAACTTGCGTTTCACAGAGTGAGACGGGAGTATCGTTGCATGGACAACAGTAGCGGCGTCGGCGTTCTGGACAAGGCGGCCCTTGTCCTGAGCGCTCTGGAGTCCGGTCCGGCCACCCTCGCGGGTCTGGTCGGGGCCACCGGACTGGCACGGCCCACGGCCCACCGGCTGGCCGTGGCTCTGGAACACCACCGACTGGTGGCGCGGGACATGCAGGGCCGGTTCATCCTGGGCCCGCGCCTGTCGGAGCTGGCCGCGGCGGCCGGCGAGGACCGGCTGCTGGCGACGGCCGGCCCGGTGCTCACGCACCTGCGGGACGTGACGGGCGAGAGCGCGCAGCTCTACCGGCGCCAGGGTGACATGCGGATCTGTGTGGCGGCCGCGGAGCGGCTGTCCGGACTGCGGGACACGGTGCCGGTGGGCTCGACGCTCACGATGAAGGCGGGTTCCTCGGCGCAGATCCTCATGGCCTGGGAGGAGCCCGAGCGGCTGCACCGCGGTCTGCAGGGGGCGCGCTTCACGGCGACGGCGCTGTCCGGGGTGCGCCGCCGGGGCTGGGCGCAGTCGATCGGCGAGCGGGAGCCGGGCGTGGCCTCGGTCTCGGCGCCGGTGCGCGGGCCGTCCAACCGCGTGGTGGCCGCCGTCTCGGTCTCCGGACCGATCGAGCGGCTGACCCGGCATCCCGGCCGGATGCACGCCCAGGCGGTGATCGACGCCGCCTCCCGGCTGTCCGAGGCGCTGCGCCGCTCCGGCTGAGCCCTGACGCGACCGATTCGACGCTTCCCGGGCGGGAGCGGGCCCCAACGCCGCGGCCCGCTCCCGCCCGACTTGTAGGGCTCAACCGGGCCACGGCGAGCGACTGTTGGGACCGGGCCCGGAAAACAGCGAAGGCCCCCCGCTTATGCGAGGAGCCTTCCTTCTGTACCCCCGACCGGATTCGAACCGGCGCTACCGCCTTGAGAGGGCGGCGTGCTAGGCCGCTACACAACGGGGGCCTGGACACTGCGTTTCCGCAGGTCCGAGCTGGTCTACCTGGACTCGAACCAAGACTAACTGAACCAGAATCAGTCGTGCTGCCAATTACACCATAGACCAATGATGGTTTAGACCAGTCAGTACCCCCGACCGGATTCGAACCGGCGCTACCGCCTTGAGAGGGCGGCGTGCTAGGCCGCTACACAACGGGGGCC
>NZ_WWKH01000141.1:0-4521 GCF_009865595.1 Streptomyces sp. SID1328
TTCCGGAACCGGCGGCGCCGGGGGCGCGGGCGGTACCGGAGGCGCCGGGGGCGGCGTCGCAGTGGGCGGGGCCGGGCTCGGTGTCGGGGTCGGGTCGGGCGGCGCGGGTGCCTCGCGCACCGGGACCACCGTGCGGTCGGTGTTGTCGCTCGGGTCGGGGTCGATCACGGCGCCGGTCACCGACCAGTCCACGGGCTGGTCGCCGGGCGTGACCCCGGTGACGGTGACGGTCACCGGGACGGTGGCGCCGGGCGGCACCACGCCGAGGTCGCAGGTGAGCCCGCGCACGTCGCAGTTCCGGCCGGGCGCGGTCAGCCCGGTGACAGTGGCCCCGAGTGGCGGCGCCACGGTGAACCGGGTGCCGGGCGAGGCCGCGGGCCCCTGGTTCACGACGTCGACGCGGACGGTGCCGGTACGGCCGACGACGACCTGCCCAGAGGTGTCCGGGGCCTGTACGGCCAGGTCCACGGACTGCTGCACCGAGGGCTCCTTCTGGCGGCCCCCCAGCGCGGTGGTGAGCGGGGTGAGGGCACCCGACTCCACGTCCACCCGGCTCAGCTTCTCCGGGCTGTTCGCCGCGAGCTGGGCGCGCGAGCTGAACACCAGACCCGTGCCGTCCGCCGTCCAGGCGGCGTCACGCGGCTGGAACGGACCCGTGGCCGAGGCGTCCGGCAGCTCCCGGCGGCACGCGCCCGGCAGACCGCGGCCGGCGGCGGGCAGCAGCACCCGGCAGTCGTCGCCCGACACCGAGGTCAGCAGAAGCCCGCCCTGCTGGTCGACCCGGCCGCCACCGGCCTTGCGGTTGAAGGCGATGGTTTGCCCGTCGGGGGAGAAGGCCGGGCTGTCGTCGATGACGTCGCAGGCGCCGGGGCAGTTGGCGGAGCTGAGGTCGCGCTGCTGGTCGAGGTGGTCGACCGGGACGGTCCAGATGTGCTTGTTGCCGTTCCCGCCGCCGATGATCTGCGTACGGGTGAAGGCGAGCCGGGTGCCGTCCGAGGACCAGGTCGGCTGGGCGTCGGTGCCCTGCGCCTGCCCGGCCGGCGGGGTGATGGTGCCCCGGAGCGCGCCGGTGGCCACGTCCGCGATGAGCACCCGGCCCGGCCCGGCCGCGTCGCCGGTACCGCCGGGCGAAGTACGCCGGAAGGCAAGGGACTTGCCGTCGGGCGAGAAGGTCGGGTCGGTGTCCCAGTCCTTCGGGCCGCGCCCGGCCAGCGGCAGGGGCCGCGGGTGTGAGCCGTCGGCGTCGGCCAGCCAGATCCGCTCGATGCGTCCGGCGTCGGAGTCCTCGAACCGGGTCAGCACGATCTGCCGCCCGTCCGGGGTGTAGTTCTGCCGCTCGGTCCACGGGTCGGAGCCGGCGGCGGGCTGGAACAGCGGGTCCTTCGCCGGATCGGTGTTGGTGTCGGCCGCCGGGTCTTCCTTGAGGATGGTCAGACCCAGGTCACGGGGGTCCGAGCCGTCCGCGCGGGCGTCCTGGAGGGTCACCACATGGGGTCCGGAGGCGGTGGTGCGGTCCACCACGGCCCCGCCGCCGTCCACCGGCCCGAGCCAGGTGACCGTGCCGACCTCGCGGTCCTCGGTCAGGACGAGCGACCGGTTGCCGTCGTCGTCGGAGTGCACGACCGTCCTGAAGACGTGGTCGAAGTCGCCCTCGCAGGTGCAGTCGCGGTCCGGGCTGAGGAACAGCAACTGGTTCCCGTCGGGCAACCACGCTGCCCCGTGGGTACGCCAGCCTGCCTCCGTGGCGCCCAGCAGCGGGCCGCCGTCACCCGAACTCGCGTAGACATAGCGCAGTTCGGGGCCGTCGGCGTTGGTGGCCGTGTAGGCGATGATGTCGCGCTTCTCGGCGGTGTCCAGCGGGTTCCACGCCGGCTCGCCCGCCGTGCCGTTCGCCGGATCGGTGACGCGGTTGGCGGTGCCGCCCTGGAGCGGGCGGACGTAGACCTGCCGGCCGGCCACGGGATCGGCGTCACTGGAGTACGCGAGCCGCCGGCCGTCCGGCGACACCGTCGGGCATTCCTCGTCGGCCGGGGTGTTCGTCAGCCGGGTCAGACCCGTTCCGTCGGTGCGCACCAGCCACAGGTCGCGCTGGGTGGCGCCGCCGGGGCCGCCGGGCTCGGCCGAGTCGAAGACGACCGACCGGCCGTCCGGCGTCAGCCGCGGGTGTGCCGCGTCCCGGCCGCTGGTCAGCTTGGTCACGGAACCGTCGGCGGCCCGGAGGTAGACCTGCGGGTTCCGCTCGTCCCGGCGGCTGGCGAACACCAACCGGTCGCCCAGCGCCGAGGGTTCCACGTCGTAGTGGGTCGCGCCCTCCCCGAACAGCGGGGTGCTCGACTTCGTCGTCGCCACCCGGCCCAGGCTGCGGTGCCGGGTGCCCGCGAAGGCGATCCGGGTCACTCCGTCGTCACCGGCTCGGGGGCGGGCCTTCGCCGTACCGGGACCGGCGGCCGCCGTCACCGCCAACAGGGGGACCAGCAGCAACAACGCCAGGCCGATCCGCTCCAGCGGGTACCGCCACCCGCCGGCCTTGTCCGTGCCCGTCACGGGCCCACCTCACCGTCCGCACTCCGCTTTCGCACAACCGCCTGCCATCCTGGGCGTCGCCGTCCCTGGTGCGGCAGGGCCGACGGGACGCTCCCGGGGGAAGCGGCGGAGGGGCTTTCGGGCAGTGTGCCGACAGCCGGTGGTCAATCCACCTGTCAGATCAAGCCGTTGCGCAGCGCGTAGCCGACCGCGTGGGCCCGGTTGCGGAGCTGCAGCCGGGTGATCACCTCGTGCAGCACGTTCTTCACGGTCCGCTCGGAGTACGAGGTCTTCCGGGCGATCTCCCCGGTGTCCAGGCCCTCCGCCACCAGCCGCAGCATCTCCGTCTCGCGGGGCGCCAGGGTGGACAGCGACGCCGCCCGCGGGTCGAGCGGGGAGGAGCGCTGCATGCTGCCCACGTGGGTGAGGAGTTTGGCGAGCAGATCGCCGGGCAGCATGCCCTCGCCGTTGGCTATGGCGAGGACCAGACGCAGCAGCCGGTCCTGGTCGGCCTCGGCGCGGCGGAGCACCGCCGCGACCCCGTTGTCTATGGCGCGCTGGAGAGCGTCACCCGACTCGAAGGTACCGACCACCAGGCCGGTGCGGGTCGCGGAGTTGTGGCGCAGCCGGTTGAGCAGCGCCGACGTCTCGTCGTCCACCGTGTCGACGGTGATCAGCGAGACCTGGGCGCTGTCGGCCGCCCCGGCCTCCACGAACTCGATCTCGGGGCGCTGGCGCAACTGGTGCACGATGCCGACGTAGAGGACGGGGTCGGGGGCGTAGACGGTGACGGAGACCCGCTCGGGCCGCCTGGCCGAGGTGGTCCAGGGTGCGGTGTGGGCGGCGGGAGCGGGATGGTTGGCCTGAGGGCAGCTCGTGGTCATGAGTCCTGTTTCCATCGAACGTGTGGGGGTGGTGCGGCGCGCCGGTGGAGCAACGTGCGGGACCGAGCGGCGGAAGTCGGCCCGCGCACGGTCTTCGAAGGTCAACTGGCGCTAGCCGAAAGGGAGTAGAGGAGCGCTGTCCGGGGCACGAGCACTGCCCGCGGGCTTGCCCTCGCGCCTCTCCGAAGGGAAGGGGCCGCGTCATACGGTCACCGGGTGACGTCTCCAGCATCCACCCCCAGCCCCGGCGCGCCCGGTTCCGACATCCCCGCGGTGTCGGTGACGCCCGGCGGGCTCGCCACCACCACCCTGACCGTCCGCAACGACAGCGACATCGTCGAGGCATACGGCCTCGAGGTGGTCGGCGACTGCGCGGCCTGGGCCACGGTGGAGCCCGCGCGCGTGTCCCTGTATCCGGGCACCTCCGAGACGGTGACCATCCGCCTCGAACCCCCGAGGTCCCCCGAGGTCCGCGCCGGTGAGGTGCCGCTCGCCGTACGCGTGCTGCCCACCGAGCACCCCGAGGCGGTACGGGTGCCCGAATCGACCGTACGGATCGAGGAGTTCCGGGAGCTGCGCGCCGAGATCGCCCCGCGCCGCCGCCGGGGCTGGCTGCGCGGCCGCTACCGGCTGGCGCTGCGCAACGAGGGCAACACCCCGGTGACGCTGGGCTTCACGCCCGCCCAGCCCGGCGAGGAACTGCGCTTCACCCTCAAGCCCGCCGAACAGAGGCTGGAGCCCGGCGAGTCGGCGGAAGTCGGTCTGCGGGCCCGTATCGGCAAGCCGGTGTGGTTCGGCGCCCCCGTGATCTGGCCGTTCACGGTCACCGTCGCCGAGACGGCGGCACCGGACGCGCCCCTGCCGGAGCCCGCCGACGCGATCCGTACCTCGCTGGACGCCGAGTTCGTCCAGATCCCTGTCTTCCCCAAGTGGCTGCTCGCGGTGCTCGCCGCGCTGATCGCCCTTCTCCTCGCCTGGTTCACCCTGGTACGGCCCGCCGTGCGCAGCGCGGCCAAGGAGGCGGCCGACGAGGTCGTCCAGCAGCGGCCCACCCCCGGCGGCAGCGAACAGGCCGGCCAGGGCACGGGAGCCGACGGCGGGGTGCCCGGCACCG
>NZ_WWKH01000142.1:0-4119 GCF_009865595.1 Streptomyces sp. SID1328
GCGAGCTGGGCCGACGTGGTGGAGGAGACCCTGCGCTGGGACTCCCCGGTCAGCTACTTCCCGTTCCGCTATCCGATACGGGACCTCGACGTCGACGGTACGACGATCCCGGCGGGCACCCCGGTCCTGGCCGGCTACTCCGCCGCCGGACGCGACAAGGCGGTGCACGGCGAGGATGCCGGCCGCTTCGATGTCACGCGCCCGGCCCGCGCGGACGCCGTGCGCAGTCTGTCGCTCGGGCACGGCGCCCACTACTGCCCGGGCGCTCCCCTGTCCCGGCTGGAGGCGACGGTCGCGCTGGAGCGGCTGTTCGCCCGCTTCCCGGACCTCGAACTCGCCGTTCCAGAGGCGGACTTGCCGCGTCACGCCAGCTTCGTCGGCAACAGCGTGCGGGAGCTGCCGGGCCGCCTCAGCGCTCCGGTGCGGCCTGGAGGGACGGCAGGGTGAGGTGCCACCACTCGGCGAGGCGGGCGGTGATGGTGGCGGTGCCCTCCAGCGCCTCGGTCAGCGAGCAGAGGCCGAAGAAGGCGCGCACCAGGGCGCGGGCGGTGGGGGCGGGCCGGATGTGCGGGGCCAGGTGACCGGTGGCCCGCGCCTGGGCCAGCAGGCGGGTGGTGGCGGCGGTCCAGAGGGCGAAGGGGTCGGGGAGCGTGACGTTGATGACCTCGCGCTCGGCCCACAGTCTGGCGCCCCCACGGGTCACGGGGTCCTCGGCGAGAGCCTTGGCGATGTCGTAGCTCAGCGCGACGAGCCGGTCCATCGGCGGGACCGCGTCGTTCGTATACCGGTCGTTGAGTTCGGGCCAGGTGGCGAAACGGTCCCGGACGACGGCGAGGGCGATGCCCTCCTTGCTCGCGTAGTGGAAGTACACGGCGCCGCTCGTCCGCCCCGACCTGCTGCTTATGTCGTTGACGCTGGTGCCCGCGTACCCGCGTTCGGCGAAGAGGGAGGCAGCCGCCTCCAGGAGTGATCGGCGCGTTGCCCTGGCGCGTTCCTGCAACGTCCCGTCCACCCTCGCTCAGCAATCCTGACGCCGAAGAATGTAGTGCGCCCGCGTGCGCCGGGAGCAACCGGCAGCCACACTCGCGCGGTAATTGCGCATTTCTTTCGAGGATGAACGCGGGCGAGTGGTAAAGGGTGCGCAACCCCTCCGTTTCGGTGCTTCGCCGGTGGATCGGCGGCCCTCGTGCATCGGGGTCGGCCCCCTGACGCATACGCCTCAACTGTGCTTTCGCACAATGTCGTTGGCGGCCTCGGCGGCCACTCCCGCCGCCGGGGCGCCCAGAGGGCACATACACCCCGAAACCCCTCACCGTCGATAACCCCTTGTAGTCATTCCCTCACTCTGAGCGCGCAAATAACGTAGCGGCCACGATGTTTCCGTTTCCCGATCTATGCCGGGAATGCCCGTTCCAGGGAGGTCATTGTGTCCACCACGGGTCATCAACTGCTGGGCTGGTCCCCCAAGGCCGTCGTCTTCGACTGCGACGGCACGCTGATGGACAGCGAACGCCACTGGCAGGAGGCCCGCGGCCGGGCCTTCCGGGGCTTCGGCCTGCAGCCCCCGCCGGGCTTCGCCGACCAGGCCAAGGGGGTGCACTACGCCGACTGCGGGCGGCTGATGGCCGAAGCGGTGCACAAGCCCGAGCTCACCACCGACCTGACGGCCGCCCTCCTCCACCACTTCCTCGACCTCGTCGCGGACGACCCGGTGACGATGCCGGGCGCCGTCGACCTCGTACGGCTGCTCTCCGGCAGACTCCCCCTCGCCGTGGCGAGCAACTGCCCCGCGGAGGTGGTGGAGGCGAGCCTCGAACGGGCCGGTCTGCGCGCCCACTTCGCGCACATTGTCGTCCCCTCCCCGACCCCGGCGGGCGACACCGGCCCGGTCCGCCCAAAGCCGTGGCCGGACGTGTACGAGACCGCGGCCCGGCTGTGCGGGGTGGACGCGGAGGAGGCGCTGGCCGTCGAGGACTCCCTGACCGGCGTGGAGTCGGCCCGCCGTGCCCGGCTGCGCGTCCTGGGCGTCGGCCCCCGGCCGGAGGGGGACGACGCGCACCGTGCCGACCTGTGGGTACCCGCCCTGCACACACCGGAGTTGCTGACCTGGGTGCACACCTGGGCACCGCCCGCCGGGAGTTGATCCGGGGGCCGGCTCTTACGCCGTCCTCATGCCCCGGCGGCGAGGATCGGGGCCGTCGGTGAACGTCAGGTGCCACGGGGCCGTACCCCTGGACGGATCAAGAACGCTCACCCAGGCGGAAGGAAACGCCCATGACCAGCGCAACGCCCCGACCCACTGCCGGACCCGACCGGCGCACCGTGATCGCGGCGGCGGGAGCGGCCGGCCTCACCGTGGCGCTGGCGGCGTGCGGTTCGGGGGACGGCGACTCGGACGCGGCCGGCTCCGGTTCCGCCGGGGACGCCCTCGCCAAGACGGCCGACATCCCCGAGGGCGGCGGCAAGATCTTCAAGGACCAGGGGGTGGTGGTCACCCAGCCCAGCGCCGGTACGTACAAGGCGTTCTCCGCCAAGTGCACGCACCAGGGGTGCGCGGTGGGCAGTGTCGCGGACGGGGTGATCGTCTGCCCGTGCCACAACAGCCATTTCTCGGTGGCCGACGGCAGCGTGAAACAGGGGCCGGCCACGGCTCCGCTGCCCGAGCAGAAGATCAGCGTGTCCGGCGACGAGATCAAGCTGGCCTGACCGGGAAGGGGGGCCGCATGACCGTCACGCAGCAGCGCCGGGGCCGGAAGATCATGATGACGCCCGGCGAGCTGGACGAGTTCCTGACCAGTCAGCGCACCTGCCGGGTGGCGACCGTCTCGGCGGACGGCACCCCGCACGTGAGCGCGCTGTGGTTCGTCTGGGACGGCACCTCGCTGTGGCTCTACTCCGTGGTGCGCAGCAAGCGCTGGACCCAGCTCCGGCACGACGCGCGGGTGGCGGTGGTCGTCGACTCCGGTGAGGAGTACGACCAGTTGCGTGGGGCCGAGCTGTCCGGGCGGGTGGAGTTCGTGGGCGAGGTGCCCCGCACGGGGGACCTGTGCGCCGAACTCGACACGGTGGAGACGCTGTTCGCGCGGAAGAACTTCGGCATGGACGAGATGCCGCACGACGGGCGGCACGCCTGGGCCCGGCTGACCCCGGAGAAGGTCGTGTCCTGGGACTTCCGCAAGCTCAGCGGGCGTTGAGGGTTCAGCTGAGCCGCGCGGCCGCCGTGCGCAGGGCGTCGACGGCGGCCCGGATCGAGGGCCGCCGGTCGGCGTCCGCGCGCCACAGCACGTAGACGTGCCGCCGCACCCGCTGCCTGAGCGGGACCAGGACGACGCCGGGCGGGACGGGGTCGCGGCCCAGCAGGGGCGCGATGCACACCCCGAGCCCGGCGGCGACCAGCGCGAGCTGGGTGTGGGTCTCGCCCGCGCGATGGCCGACGAGGGGTTCGACGCCCTTGGAGCGCAGGGTGAACAGCAGCCACTCGTGGCAGAACTCGCCCTCGCCCCAGGTGATCCACTCGTCCCCGGCGAACTCCGCGAGGTCGACCTCGTCCCGGCCGGCCAGCGGGTGTCCGGCGGGCAGGGCCACCTCGGCGGGGTCGTCCAGCAGGGGTTCCTTGACCAGGCCGTCGGGCACCGGCATCGGCTTGTTGTACCAGTCGAGGACGACCGCGAGGTCCAGGTCGCCGCGCGCGACCCCGGCGACGCCGAGTTCCGGCTCCAGCTCGCAGGAGCGGAGCCGCAGGGCGGGGTGCTGGGCGCGCAGCGCGGCGAGCGCGGCGGGGAAGAGGCCGCGGGCCGCGGTGGGGAACGCGGACATCCTGAGTTCCCCGGCGACCTGGCCGCGGTGTGCCTCCAGGTCGGACTGGGCCAGCTCGACCTGGGAGAGGATGCGGGCCGCGTGCTCGGACAGCAGGCGTCCGGCGTCGGTGAGGCGCACTCCGCGCCCGTTCTTGGCGAGCAGCCGCTGCCCGGCCTCCCGCTCCAGCTTGCCGAGCTGCTGGGACACCGCGGACGTGGTGACATGCAGCGCCTCGGCGGCGGCGCTGACGGAGCCGTGCCGGGCGAAGGCGTGCAGGGTGCGCAGGCGCTCCAGGTTCAACATGTAAGCGATCCTAAACGG
>NZ_WWKH01000143.1:0-2738 GCF_009865595.1 Streptomyces sp. SID1328
GCTGTACAGCAGGGTCCGGCAGGGCGCGATCCCCGTGCAGGACGTCGGCCTGATCGACGCCGTGCGCACCGGCAAGGTGGAGATCGTGGCCGCCGTCGAGGGGTTCGAGGACGGCAAGGTGGCCCTCGCCGACGGCACCCGGATCGCGCCGGACGCGGTGATCGCGGCGACCGGGTACAGCCGGGGTCTGGACTCCCTGGTGGGCCACCTGGGCGTGCTGGACGAGCGCGGCCGGCCCACGGTCCACGGCGCCCGCACCCCGAAGGACGCCCCCGGCCTGTACTTCACCGGCTTCACCAACCCCATCAGCGGCATGTTCCGCGAGCTGGCCATCGACGCGGAGAAGATCGCCAAGTCGGTTGCCCGGCGCCTGCGTTAGACACCTTCTCAAGCGACCGCCACGACCGGGGGCCGACGCCGGATCACCAGCGACATCAGCGCCGCCGCCGCGCACAGCGACCCGGACGCGTACCAGACCATGTCGTAGCTGCCGAAGACGTCGCGGGCGAAGCCGCCGAGCCAGGCGATGACGGCCGCGCCCATCTGGTGCGAGGCCAGCACCCAGCCGAACACGATCGCGCTGTCCTCCCCGAACCGCTCCCGGCACAGCGCCAGGGTCGGCGGGACGGTGGCGACCCAGTCCAGGCCGTAGAAGACGATGAAGAACACCATCGGCACGTGCACGGCGGGCCCGAGCAGCATCGGCAGGAACAGCAGCGAGATGCCGCGCAGCGCGTAGTAGACGGCGAGCAGCCGCCGGGAGTCGAAGCGGTCGGTGAACCAGCCGGAGGCGATGGTGCCGAGCACGTCGAACACACCGATCACCGCGAGCAGCGAGGCCGCCGCCGGTACCGGCATCCCGTGGTCGTGGGCGGCGGGCACGAAGTGGGTCTGGATCAGCCCGTTGGTGGACGCCCCGCAGATGGCGAAGCTGCCCGCGAGCAGCCAGAACTGCCCCGTCCGCACGGCGGAGGCCAGCACGGTGAGCGCGCGCCGCGCGGCCCCCGTCACCGGCGGCGGCTTGGGCACGAACTCCGTGGCGCCGTACGGCATCAGGCCCACGTCGGCCGGGTGGTCGCGCAGCAGCAGCCAGACGAACGGGACGACGGCGAGGGCGGCCAGCGCGACCGTGACGGCGGCCGGGCGCCAGTGGTGGTGCTCCACGATCCAGGACAGCAGCGGCAGGAAGATGAGCTGGCCGGAGGCGGACGCGGCGGTCAGGATGCCGCTGACCAGACCGCGCCGCGACGTGAACCAGCGCCCGGTGACGGTCGCGGCGAACGCCAGCGCCATCGACCCCGAGCCCAGCCCGACGAACAGGCCCCAGCAGAGTATGAGTTGCCAGGGTGCCGTCATCCACACGGTCAGCCCGGCGCCGAGCGCGATCACGGTCAGCGCGACGGCGACGACCCGGCGGATGCCGAAGCGGTCCATCAGCGCGGCGGCGAACGGCGCGGTGAGCCCGTAGAGCGCGAGGTTGACGGAGACGGCCGCGCCGATGGTGCCGCGCGACCAGCCGAACTCCGCGTGCAGCGGGTCGATCAGCAGGCCGGGCAGCGACCGGAAGGCGGCCGCGCCGATGATCGTGACGAAGGTGACGGCGGCGACGAACCAGGCGCGGTGCACACGCCGGCGGCGCGGTGCGTCCTGGACGGGGGCGGGAGCGGGTCGGGTCTGAGTCACGTGCTCCAGAGTCCCGGCACCGGCCGCACGCAGCGAGTGGCCCGAAGGACAGCGTTCGCTAGGATCGGGCCATGACCGCTGAGATCCCGCCGGTGGACGGCGAGTTCCGCCCGCACCGCGTCGCCGTCCTCGCCCTGGACGGCCTGCTCCCCTTCGAACTCGGCATCCCGCACCGCATCTTCGGCCATCCGACCGACGCCCGGGGCAGGCCGCTGTACGAGGTGGTGACCTGCTCGATCCGGCCGCCCGGCCCGGTCGAGACCGCCGCCGACTTCGCGGTGGACGTACCGCACGGCCCGGAGGCGCTGGCGACGGCGGACACGGTGATCGTCCCGGCGTCCTACGAACTCGGCCCCGTCTTCGAGGAGGGACGGCTCACCCCCGAACTCGCCGCCGCCCTGGCCCGCGTCCGCCCCGGCACCCGCTTCGCCTCGATCTGCGTCGGGGTGTACGTCCTCGCCGCCGCCGGCCTGCTGGACGGGCGCCCGGCGACCACCCACTGGGCCCACGCCGACCGGTTCCAGGAGCTGTTCCCCCAGGTCCGGGTGGACGCCGACGTGCTGTTCATCGACGACGGCGACGTGCTCACCTCGGCGGGGATCGCGGCCGGGATCGACCTGTGCCTGCACATGGTGCGCCGCGACCACGGCACGGCGGTCGCCAACGACGTGGCCCGCCGCATGGTCGTACCCCCGCACCGCGACGGCGGCCAGGCGCAGTACATACACCGCCCGCTGCCCGAACCGCAGTTGGCCACCACCACGGCCGCCCGCGCCTGGGCGCTCGGCCGGCTGCACGAACCGCTCCAGCTGCGGGACCTCGCCGAGCGGGAGGCGATGTCGGTACGGACCTTCACCCGGCGCTTCCGCGAGGAGGTCGGGGTGAGTCCGGGGCAGTGGCTCACCGCGCAACGGGTCGAGCTGGCACGGCAGTTGCTGGAGTCGACGGACCTCTCGGTCGACCAGGTCGCACGGGACGCGGGGTTCGGCACGGCGCAGTCGATGCGCCAGCATCTCCAGCAGGCGCTGGGCGTGACGCCGACCGCCTACCGGCGC
>NZ_WWKH01000144.1:0-14570 GCF_009865595.1 Streptomyces sp. SID1328
CCGGCCAAGAAGCAGGCGGCGAAGAAGGCTCCCGCGAAGAAGGCTCCGGCCAAGAAGCAGGCCGCCAAGAAGACCACCGGGCGGCGGAGGTAGGCCATGGCAGACACCAAGACCGACACCGACAAGGGTGACGCCAAGGAGCAGGCCGGCTCCGGCCTCGACGCGCTGCGCGACGAACTCGTCGACTACCTCGGCGCCCAGGCGGAACACCTGGTGGAGAAGACGGGGGAGAAGCTCACCGGCCTCACCCAGCAGCTCCTCGACTCGGCCGACAACGGCGGTGGCTTCCTCACCGGCGTGGGCAGCCGCATCCTCAAGGGCGACTCACCACTGAAGGCACTGGTCTCCCAGAAGGCCGGGGACATCAAGGACAAGGTGGTCGAGGGGGCGAAGAGCTTGTTCGGCAAGAGCAGGGGGAAGTCCGACAGACCCAAGATGACGAACATCATCGAGGTCCTGGACATCGGACAGCCGCTGCGCACCACCTACGACCAGTGGACCCAGTACGACAAGTTCAGCGGCTTCACCAAGGGCGTGCTGAGCGTCTCTCAGAGCGACGAGGTCACCAGCGACTGGAAGCTGAAGGTCGGCCCCTCCAAGCGCGGTTACAAGGCGAGCGTGCGGGAGCAGATCCCGGACCAGCGGATCGTCTGGAACTCCGAGGGCCCCAAGGGCACCACCCACGGCTGCGTGACCTTCCACGAACTCGCCCCGGAACTGACCCGGGTCGTCCTCGTCGTCGAGTACTTCCCGGCCGGCTTCTTCGAGAAGACCGGCAACATCTGGCGCGCCCAGGGCCGCCGTCTGCGGCTGGACTTCAAGCACTTCCAGCGCTACGTCAGCTTCGTCGACCCGGACGAGGTGGAGGGCTGGCGCGGCGAGATCCGCGACGGCGAGGTGGTCCGCTCCCACGAGGAGGCCGTGGAGGAGGAGCAGCGAGAAGCGGGCGAAGAAGGCGAAGAGGGTCAAGAGGGCGAAGAGGGCGAAGGCGGCGAGGAGGAGTACGAGGACGAGTACGACGACGAGGAAGAGGGCGGCGAAGAGGACGAGGAAGCCCCCGACGAAGAAGGCGACTACGAAGGGGACTACGAGGACGAAGAGGAAGAGGACGAGGAGGACGAGGAAGAGAGGTGAGACCCGTACCGCTCACCGGGCGCGCCCGTCCCCGCCACGACGGCCGCGCCCGGCAAGCATGATCAGCGCTTGGCCGGCTCCCGGAAGAACGCCCGGACATCACCCACCAGCAGCTCCGGCTGCTCCATCGCCGCGAAGTGCCCGCCCCGTCCGAACTCCGTCCAGCGCACGATGTTGTCGTGCCGCTCCGCGAGATGCCGCAGCGCGATGAAGTTCTCGCGCGGGAACGCGGCGAACGCGGTCGGCGTACGGGACGGCTCCGGCGACTGCCCCCAATGGTCCGCGTGGGCACGCTCGTAGTAGATGCGCGCGGACGAACCCGCCGTACCCGTCAGCCAGTACAGCATCACGTCGGTGAGCAGATGGTCGCGGCCGACGGCGTCCTCGGGGCGGTCCACCGAGTCGGTCCACTCCTTGAACTTCTTCGCGATCCACGCCAGTTGGCCCACGGGGGAGTCGGTGAGGGCGTAGGAGAGGGTCTGCGGACGGGTGGACTGGATGTCGGCGTATCCCTGCTGCTCACGGCGCCACTCCTTCATCCGCTCCCAGGAGGCGAGGGTGCGGGAGCGTTCGGCCGGGCTCAGCGCGGCGAGTTCCTCGCCGGTCGGCTCGGTGGTCGCACCGGCGCCCGGGATGAGGTTCAGGTGGACGCCGATGACGTGCTCGGGCCGGATACGGCCCAGCTCGCGGGAGACGACCGCGCCCCAGTCACCGCCCTGCGCGCCGTACCGCTCGTAGCCCAGGCGGTCCATCAGCTCCGCGAAGGCGGCCGCTGTCCTGCGGTACTCCCAGCCGGGCTCGCGGGTCGGGCCGGAGAAACCGAAGCCGGGGATGCTCGGCAGCACCAGATGGAAGGCGTCGGCCGGGTCGCCGCCGTGCGCGCGGGGGTCGGTCAGCGGGCCCACGATCCGCTCGAACTCGGCGAAGGAGCCGGGCCAGCCGTGCGTGACGATCAGCGGGGTGGCGTCCGGCTCGGGGGAGCGGATGTGCGCGAAGTGGATGTCCGCGCCGTCGATCGTCGTCATGAACTGCGGCCACTCGTTCAGCCGGGCCTCCGCCGCCCGCCAGTCGTATGTGTGCCGCCAGTACTCCGCCAGCTCGCGCAGATAGTCGCGCGGCACGCCGTAGTCCCAGCCCACTCCCGGCAGTTCGTCCGGCCAGCGGGTGCGGTCGAGGCGGTGGCGCAGGTCGGCCAGGTCGTTCTCCGGGATGTCGATGCGGAACGGTCGGATGCCGGAGTCCGGTGCGGTGGTCATGTCGGCGCAGCCTAGGCGCCCTGATCGACTCGGGCAGATCTTTTCCGGCGGGTCCTAGCGCATCAGCGCCACCGCCATGGCGAGCAGGCCGGCCGCGACCAGGGCCACCACCAGCATGATCAGGGTGAGCGGGACCGGTCCCCAGGCCCGTCGCGGCTCGGCGTGGGAGATGCCGGCCGAGGTGCTGCCCTCGGCGGGCGGGGTTTCGGTGGGCGGCACCCGGGGCCGCTCGGGTTCGGGGTTCGTCATGACGGCCACTCCTCTCCTGGGCCGGGTCGTGTCGCCGGCCGAGTACCCATGGGCCGAACGGCTCTCGCCGGGCGCCGCCCGTTGTTCCGGCCGGGCGGGCCGGGTACGTGCCCTGCATGGACGGCTTCGACGTGGACCAGGCGTTGCGGGAAGCACTGGACCGGCTCACCCTGCTGGACCAGACCGCCGCCGTACTGGCGAGCACGCTGGACGCGGCGGAGGGGATCAGCCGCGTGTGCCGGGTGCTCGTGCCCGCGCTGGCCGACTGGAGCGTGGGCGACCTGATGGACGAGGCGGGCCGGCTGGAGCGCGTCTGCGTCACCCGCCGCGAACCGGGCACCCCGATGGTCGGCATGACCGGTGTGCTGCCCGGCGTCGGGGAGGACTCCGACGACCCGTGGTCGCGGGTGCTGCGCGGAGCGGGCGCGCTGCTGCTGTCCGCCGAGCGGTTCGAGCCGGACCCGGAGACTCCCGATCCGCTCCACGCGCTCAACAGCGAGCTGTTCGGGCGGCTGGGCGGCGGCTCGGGCATCGTCGCGCCGCTGCGTGCCCGGCGGCGGGTGCTCGGCGCGCTGACCCTGGTCCGCGAGCCCGGTCGGGCCCCCTTCGGGGAGGAGGATCTGGTGCTGGTGGAGGGACTGGCGCACCGGGTGGCCCTCGCGGTGGACAACGCCCGGCTGCACGCCGAGGTGCAGACCATCGCCGAGCGCATGCAGCGCTCGCTGCTGCCCCGGCTGCCCGTCATCGACGGCCTGCGCATCGCCGCCCGCTACGTCCCCGCCGCCTCGTCCGCGCAGGTGGGCGGCGACTGGTACGACAGCTTCGAACTGCCCCAGGGCGACATCTCGCTGATCATCGGCGACGTGACCGGCCACGACCTCCAGGCGGCGGTCGCCATGAGCCAGATCCGCAACATGCTGCGCGGCATCGCCTGCGACCGCCAGGAGCCGCCCGGCCGCATCCTGCGCCGGCTGGACCTGGCGATGGCCGTCCTCTACCCGCAACAGACCGCCACCTGCGTCTACGCCCTGGTCAAGGGACCGGAGAACGGCCGCTACCAACTGGACTGGGCGTCCGCCGGCCATCTGCCGCCGCTGCTGGTCACCCCGGCCGGGGACACCACGTACCTGGACACCGGGCGCGGCCTGGTGCTCGGCGTCGAACCCGAGAGCCACCGCACCGGCGCCACGACCGTGCTGCCGCCCGCGAGCACCCTGCTGCTCTACACCGACGGCCTGGTCGAACGCCGGGGCGAGTCCCTCGACCACGGCCTCATCCGGCTGCGCCAGCACGCGGCCGCCCTGGTCGGCCAGGAGCTGGACGGGATGTGCGAGGAACTGCTCACCGGCCTCGCCCCGGACGCCGAGGACGACGTGGCCCTGATCGCCCTGCGGCTGCACGCCTCCGCCCTCTGACGCGGGCAGGCGGGCGGGCATGACAGGCGGGTCCGCGGCCGCCGTCGGCTGGAACCGGGAGAGCCTGCGCATCAACCTGCGCCCCAGCCGCAAGGCCCTACCCCGGCCGACCGGGGCTACGACGACGCGGCCACCGTGCAGGAGGACGCCGCCGTGCACACCGCGGGCGTCACCCGGACCGTGCTGGAGACCGTCTCCGACGAGGACCAGGCCACCCGGCTGGAGCCGGGCCCGGCGGCGTCGCCGTCTACGGTTCCCTGCTGACCCGGGCCCACCGCCTGGCCGACCAGCTGGTGTCGTCCGCGGAGTGCCCCGGTTACGGACCGCCGCCCCTCGGGTACCCGGCGGGACACGAGGGCCGAGCCGGGCCAGGGAGGGCGACACATGACCGCTGAGGACCACACGGTGCGCGCCGGGCGCCGTACCGTCGAGCTGCACCGGCCGGACAAGGTGCTCTTCCCGGCCGACGGCGACCACCCGGCGTACACCAAGGCGGACCTCGTGGCGTACTACCGCGAGGTGGCGCCCTTCATGCTGCCGGGGCTGCGCGGGCGGCCGCTGATGCTGGAGCGGTATCCCGACGGGATCGACGGGCCCCGGTTCATGCAGAAGAACACCCCCGAGTACTACCCGGAGTGGATCACGCGGGCCGAGGTGCCCAAGGAGGGCGGCACCGTCCGCCACACCGTGTGCGACAGCGTCGCCACCCTGCTCCACCTCGCCGACCAGGCATGTGTGACCCCGCACCGCTGGCTGTCCCGCGTGGACCACCCGGACGAGCCCGACCTGCTGGTCTTCGACCTCGATCCGGCGGAGGGCGCCGACGACTTCGGGCGGGTGCGCGAGGCGGCCCACTGGCTCGGCGAGGTGCTTCAGGAGCTGAAGCTGCCGTCGGTGCTGATGACCACCGGCTCGCGCGGTCTGCACGTCACCGTGCCGCTGCTGCCCAGGCAGGACTTCGACGCGGTGCGCGGATTCGCCCGTGACGTGGCCGACCTGCTCGTCGCCCAGCACCCCGACCGGCTGACCACCGCCGCCCGGAAACGGGACCGCGGCGACCGCCTCTACCTCGACGTGCAGCGCAACGGCTACGCCCAGACCGCCGTGGCCCCCTACGGCGTGCGCGCCCGCCCCGGCGCCCCGGTCGCCACCCCGCTCGCCTGGGACCAGCTCGACGACCCGGACCTCGGCCCCCGCCGCTGGACCATCGCCGACGCCGTCGACCAGGCCCGCACCCACCCCTGGCCCGCCCTGCGCGGCCACGCCCTGGACCCGGCCCGGCGCCGCCTGGAGGAGCTCGTGTGATGCAGACACACCCGACCGCGGCCGCCGCCGGTTCCCGCCCGGACGCCGTCGAGCGCCATCACACCGGCATGGTGCGCGCGCTTCAGCGGTGGGGGTTCGAGACCGTCCCCTGCGAGTTGCTGCACTGCGCGCCCCTCGGCGGCTCCTTCCACTGCGCCACCCTCGACGTCCGGCGCCGGGGCGTGGCGCAGTCCTGCTTCCTCTGAGGGCGGCGGCTCAGTGCTGCCGGGCGTGCACGGGGTTGTTGGCGACCTCGTCCGGGCACCTCCGGTGAGCCGTCCGGCCCGGCCGGTCCCGGCGCCAGTCGAACGCGGCGAGGGCCAGGGAGGCGGTCATGCCGGCCAGCGCGGCGACCAGGGCCGTGACGAGCGCGGTGCGGTAGTCGCCGTGGGTGCCGCCGAGCACCACGTAGAACAGGCCAGGCAGCGCGGCCGTACCCACCGCGGCGCCGAGCCGTTGCCCGGTCTGCAGCGCGCCCCCAGCCGCGCCCGCCATCCGCACCGGGACGTCGCGCAGGGTCATGGTGATGTTGGGGGACACCACGAAGCCGGAGCCGATACCGCCGAGGAACAGCACCGGTGCGGCCACCCAGGGCGCGATGCCGAGCGGCGCCAGCCGCAGCAGCAGCGCGGTGCCGCCGAGGCCCAGGATCACCCCCACCAGGCCGCACACCGTCAGCACCCGGCCGAACCGCTCCACCAGCCGCCCGGCGAGCACGGCCGCGCTCGCCGAACCGATCGCGAAAGCCGTCACGGCGAGGCCCGACTTGAGCGGGGAGTAGCCGAGCCCGTGCTGGTAGAACAGCGCGAACACCAGCCACACCCCGCTGAAGCCGACGAAGTACAGCGTGCCCACCCCCGCGCCGACCGCGTAGCCGCGCACCGTGCTGAACAGCCGCGGATCGAGCAGCGGCTGCTTGTCACGGGCGACCAGGCGCCGCTGCCACAGCACGAAGGCGGCCAGCAGCACCACCGCGACCGGGAACAGCCACCACAGCCGCGCGAGGCCGCCCGAGTCCGCCTGGACCAGCGGATACATCAGCGCCAGCACGCCGGTGCCGAGCAGCAGGATGCCCAGCACGTCGACGCTCCCGCGCCCCTTGCGCTCGATGCGGGGCAGCAGCCGGCGGCCCAGCAGGACCGCGAGCAGCCCGATGGGGACGTTGACGTAGAAGATCCACCGCCAGCCCTGCTCGCCGGAGGCGACGGCGAGGATGGCGCCGCCGGTGATCGGGCCGATGGCGGAGGATATGCCCACGGTCGCGCCGAGGAAGCCGAAGGCCCGCCCGCGCTCCTCGCCCCGGAACATCTGCTGGATCAGCGCCGAGTTCTGCGGCGCCATGAACCCCGCCGCCAGCCCCTGGCAGAGCCGCGCCAGCACCAGCAGCCTGATGTCCGGCGCCGCGCCGCACGCCGCGCTGAAGATCACGAACCCGCTGAGCGCCAGCAGGAAGATACGGCGCCGGTCCAGCGCGTCGCCCAGCCGCCCGGCGGTGACCAGCGCGAGCGCGAAGGTCAGGGCGTACCCGGACACCACCCATTGCACCTCGGCCGGGGTGGCGTGCAGATCCCGCTGGATGGTGGGGAGCGCGACCGCGACGATCGTCACGTCCAGCAGGCTCATGAAACCGGCGACCAGGGTCACCCACAGGGCCCGCCACCGGCGCGGGTCGGGTTCGTACCCGTCTCCCGGTGCGGACGGCCGCCCGCCGCCCGCCGTCGATGCCGAAGCAGTCACCAGGGCTCCTCTCACCGGGGACGAACACCGGGCATCCGGGTTCCCCCAAGGCTCCCCGGCACGCACCGGCACTCGTACGGCCCCACTTCGATCACCCTCGGTAGCAGCGCGGCCGCGCAGTGAAGAGGATCGTTTGAGCGCGCGCTGACTGCGCAGGTGTTCTGCTTGAAAACGTGTACGGCGAAAGGAACACCCATGGCGGCCCTCGACAACGAAGATCCGGTGGACCCCGGCGCGGTCAGACGTCACCGTGTGCTGTTCCGCGCGATCGAGCGGCGGCGCAACCCCAAGCTGCGCCGCAGCGACATCACCGTGACGGACCAGGCCGCCGTGAAGCGCGCCACCAAGGCGGCCGCGCTCGGCAACGCCATGGAGTGGTACGACTTCGGCATCTACAGCTACCTCGCGGCCACCCTCGGCAAGGTGTTCTTCCCCTCGGGGAACGACACGGTGCAGTTGCTCAGCTCCTTCGCCACCTTCGCCGTCGCCTTCCTGGTGCGCCCGCTCGGCGGCATGGTCTTCGGCCCGCTCGGCGACAAGATCGGCCGTAAGCGCGTCCTGTCCATGACGATGATCATGATGGCGGTGGGCACCTTCGCCATCGGTCTGATCCCCTCGCACGCCGCCATCGGCCTGTGGGCCCCGGCCCTGCTGATCCTCTTCCGGCTCATCCAGGGCTTCTCGACCGGCGGCGAGTACGGCGGCGCCTCCACCTTCATCGCGGAGTACGCCCCGGACAAGCGGCGCGGGTTCTTCGGCAGCTTCCTGGAGTTCGGCACGCTGGCCGGATACGTCGGCGCCTCCGGCCTGGTCGTCGTCCTGAGCACCGTGTTCAGCGAGGACCAGATGCTGCACTGGGGCTGGCGCATCCCGTTCCTGGTCGCGGCGCCGCTCGGCTTCATCGGCCTCTACCTGCGGCTCAAGCTCGACGAGACCCCCGCCTTCCAGAAGCTGGAGGGCGGCAACGTCCGGACGACCGAGGCCGCCGACGCCGTGGAGACCTCGGCCACCGCCGACCTCGGCAGGATCTTCACCCGGTACTGGCGGCCGCTGGTGCTGTGCCTCGCGCTCGTCGCGGCGTACAACATCACCGACTACATGCTGCTGTCCTACATGCCGACCTATCTGTCGGACGAACTGGGCTACCCCACCAACCACGGGCTGCTGATCCTGTTGCTGGTGATGGTGCTCCAGATGTGCGTCATCAACCAGGTCGGCCGGCTCTCCGACCGCTTCGGGCGCAAGCCGCTGCTGATGGCCGGGATGCTCGGGTTCGTCTTCCTGTCCGTGCCGGCCTTCCTGCTCATCCGGCAGGGCAGCGTCGTCCTCATCGCGCTGGGCCTGCTCATGATGGGCCTCTCCCTGGTGGCGATGCTCGGCACGATGTCGGCGGCGCTCCCGGCGATCTTCCCGACCCAGGTGCGCTACGGCTCCCTGTCGGTGGCCTACAACCTCGCCACCTCCGTCTTCGGCGGCACGACCCCGCTGGTGATCACCTACCTGATCAGCGTCTTCCACACCAACCTCATGCCCGCCTACTACGCCACCGCGGCCGCGGTCGTCGGTGTGATCGCGGTGCTGTGCATGAAGGAGACGGCGAACAAGCCGCTCGCGGGCTCGCCCCCGTCCGTGGAGACGGAGCAGGAGGCCGCGGAGATCGTCCAGGCCCAGGCCCAGGCCCCGGCGCCCAGGTTCTGACCCGCGCCGGACCCCGTACGACGGAACGCCCCCAGCCATCGCGGCACGGGGGCGTTCCGTCGTACGGGACAGCGGGGCCTACGGCTTGATGCCCACCGCGGTCCACAGGCTGACCTCCGCGTCCGTGGCGGTCGGCTCGGCGTCCGGGCGCCAGCGGTGGCCGACCTCGACGCCGGGCTCCAGCAGCTCCAGCCCGTCGAAGAAGCGCGCCACGTCCGCACGGGAGCGGAACTGCACCGGGGTCCCGGCCCCGTTGTAGATGTCGGTGACCTTCTGCCAGGTCGGCGCGTCGAAGTCGGGCGTGCAGTGGCTCAGGGCCAGCGCGCTGCCCGAGGGGAGCACGTCCAGCAGCCGGCTGACGATGCCGTACGGGTCCCGGTCGTCCGGCACGAAGTGCATCAGGGCGTTCAGGGACAGCGCGACCGGCCGCTCCATGTCCAGCACGTCGGTCAGCTCGGGGGCGTCCAGCAGCGACCGCGGGTCGTTGACGTCCGCCTCGATGTACGCGGTGCGCCCCTCGGCCGTGCTGCGCATCAGGCGCTCGGCGTACTTGAGGACCAGCGGGTCGTTGTCGGCGTACACCACCCGCGCGTCGGCCACCACGGACTGGGCGACCTGGTGCAGGTTGGGCTCGGTGGGGATGCCGGTGCCTATGTCCAGCCACTGCCGGATGCCGTGCTCCCGGGCGAGGACGCGGGTGGCGCGGTGCATGAAGGCGCGGTTCTCGCGGGCGCACACGAAGATGCCGGGATAGGCGGACGCCACCGCCTCGGCGGCGTGCTTGTCTATCTCGAAGTGGTCCTTGCCGCCCAGGTAGTAGTCGTACATCCGGGCGGAGTGGGGCCTGCTGGTGTCGATGTCCCGCGCCGCGTGTGAGTTGGTCATCCTGTCCCTTTTCGGTGTGTGCGTGGGGGGAGAAGTCAGCCGTTGGTCAGATGGTCGGCGAGGCCCCGCTTGACCCCCGCGACGAAGGCGGTGATCTCCTCCGGGGTGTAGATCAGCGCGGGTCCGGCGGGGTCGGTCGACTGGCGCAGCGCCACCCGGCCGTCGGCGAGTTGCTTGGTCTGTACGCACTGGCCGCCGTTGGGGCCGCTCCACGGCGACTCCCAGCCCTGCTCGCCGAGGTCGGAGGCGGGCATCCCGTTGTAGGCGTGGCCACGGCCGTCGATGGTGGTCATGAGTACTCCTTGCGCATGCGGTTCAGGAGCGCCCTGCTCTGCGTGTCGGAGGACAGCAGGGACATGCGGTTGTGCGCCTCCAGATGGGCGACGACGTCGGAGCGCTGGTCCAGGTACATCGCGCCGGAGAGGATCTCGCTGTAGACGATGTCCGGCAGCTCCGGCTCCTCGAACCGGAAGTACGTGAACGGCGCGCACGCCCCCACATGGGCACCGGCGGCGAACGGCACCACATCGACGCTGACGTGCGGCAGCTCGGAGAACTGCAGCAGCCGGTCGATCTGCTCCCGCATCACCTCGGGCCCGCCCACCACCCGGTGCAGCACGGCCTCCTCCATCACGACCCACAGCGTCGGCGAGTCGGCGCGCTCCAGCAGGGCACTGCGGCGCAGCCGCAGGTCCACCCGGCGCGCCAGGTCCTCGTCACCCTCGTTCGGGAAGCCGCCGGCGAGTACGGCGCGGGCGTACGCGTGGGTCTGGAGCAGGCCCGTCACATAGTGCGGCTCGTAGGTGCGCAGGGTCTTCGCACCCGTCTCCAGGCTCACGTACGCGCTGAACCAGCCCGGCACCACGTCGCGGTAGGCGTGCCACCAGCCGGGCTCGTTGGCCCGCTCGGCGAAGGCGACGAACTCGTCCCGCTCCTGCCGGGCCGCGCCGTACGTCTCCAGCAGCTTCTCCACATAGAGGGGCTTGAGCGCCACCTCGGCCTTCTCCAGCCGGCGGATGGTCAGCGCCGTGACCCTGAGCGCCCGCGCCGCCTCCTCCAGCGAGACGCCCGCCTCCAGGCGCCGCTCCTGCAGCCTGCGGCCCAGGACCATGCGCAGCACGGTGGGCGCACTCGCGCCGCTGCCCGCGCTCGAACGGCCTTCACTCACGCCCTACCTCCTGATGGGCTGTCACTCATAAGAGTGTGACAGGGAGTTGGTGAATCAACCAGACGGATAGCGGCTGTCTGTAATTATCAGGGAGTCGGTTGCAGCCTGAACTCCGTTGCGAGCATAGTTACTTGAGTGACCGCCTCAAGGAAGGCAATCATCGTGACCCCCACCACGACCTCGTCACCGGACCTGTTGGACGTCGCGGACCCGGACCAGACGCACTGGATCACTTTGCTCTCGCACCATTCCAGCGTCCGGATCGCCCGCCGCTCCATGCGGGACCGGCTGACCGGCTGGCTGCTGCCGGGAGAGCTGCGCGCGGATGCCGTGCTGCTCGTCTCCGAGCTGGCCACCAACGCCGTCCTGCACACCTCCAGCGTGCGCATCCTCTGCGGTGTCGGCCTCGTCGCCCCCGGCCGCCTGCGCATCGAGGTGCACGACCACGACTACTCGGGCCAGGGCCTCACCCGGCGCGAACCGGGCCCGGACGACGAGGGCGGCCGGGGGCTGGTGCTCGTCGAGCAGATCGCCGACTCCTGGGGGGTCGACCGATCCCGGCTCACCAGCGGCAACGCGGTCTGGGCGACCTTGAGTGCCTGATCAGCCTTCGCCGGGGGTGAGTTCGGCCAGGAGCAGGGTCCGGTCGTCCGTACCGTTGGTGCCGGAGGGTGCGTGCAGCAGGTACTCGCACAGGGCGGGCAGATCGGCGCCCGGTTCGGGAGCGGCCGCGTCGACGGAGTCGGCGAGGCGGCTTATCTGATGGTCGATGTCGGCATCGCGGGACTCCACCAGGCCGTCGCTGTACAGCACCAGCAGCGCGGGCTCCGGGACGCTGAACACGGTCGCCTCGTAGTGGCCGGTGCCGAGCCCCAGGGGCAGGCCGGGCTCGGTAAGGGGGACCGGGGCCGTCTTCCCGTCCGGGCCGCGCAGCAGCGGGGGCGGATGGCCGGCGCTCACCAGGGTGCAGGTGCGCTCCCTGGGCGACCACTCGGCGTAGACACAGGTGGCGAAGGAAGCGCCGGGCGTGTCACAGGCCAGCGCGTCCAGCCGCCGCACGAGATCCACCGCCGGTATGTCGAACCCAGCGAACGCACGTATCGCCGTGCGGAGTTGAAGCATGGCGACGGCGGACTCCGGGCCGTGGCCCATCGCGTCGCCCACGATCAGGCTGACCCGCCCGTCCGGCCGTCGCAGCACGTCGTACCAGTCGCCGCCTATCACCGTGTCCTCGCCGGCGGGCAGCGAGCCGTGGCTCACCCGGCATCCCTCGAACCGCTGGAGCGTGCCCGAGGGCAGGCTGCCCCGGATGGCCAGCGTGGTGCGCCGCTCGCGCTCGTAGCGGCGGGCGTTGTCCAGGGCGACCGAGGCCCGCGCCGCGAGCGCCTCCACGGCCGTCACCTCGGTGGACCCGAACGGCTCCCGGTCCGGCCCGCGCGTGCAGGCGACGAAGCCGATCGTGACCTCCCGCAGCCGCAGCGGCACGACCAGGAAGGACGCGGTCCGTAACAACTCGTCCATCCGCGCGTCCCCGTTGCCGGAGGCGCGCAGTCGCGCGGAGGTGTGCGGGTCCACCGAGTCCAGCAACTGCGCCTGCCCGGAGGACAGCGCGCGGGCGTACGGCGTCTCGCGGGGGAAGACGATCACCTCGCCGACCGGCAGCAGCTTCTCCCAACCCTCCCGCGCGTCCGCCCCCACCCGCAGCGCCAGCCGGTGCGCCTCGATCCGAGGCGGGTCCGGTGCCACGCCCGCCTGCTCCCCCCGGCGCCACCGCTCCAGCAGGTACACCGAGGCCGCGTCGGCGAAGGCCGGGGCCAGCGCGTGGGTGAACTGGGCGCCGGTCAGCGGCAGATCGAGCGCCGAGCCGATCGCGTCGGCGGCGGGGGAGAGGAGCGGCCGGCGCGGCGAGGTCCGGGCGTCGGGCGGTTCGCCGATGCGGCTGCGCGGGTCGTTCCGCAGAGTCGTGCCTTTCCGGGGTGAGGGCGACCGACCGCGCGCCGGGCCGGGGGAGGCGGGGCGGGGCGTCGCTCGTCGTTCCGGGGCAACTATATGATGCGTCGTCAAGTCGCATTCAAGGGAAGGAAGTTGCGATGTCCGACAGCGCGGTTGCGGGTTCCGGGGCAGAGCCCGACAAGGCGAGCGTCGCCCGGATGTACGACGCGATGCTGGGCGGACAGCACAACTTCGCCATCGACCGGGAGGCGGTGGCCGCCTTCACCGCCATCGACCCCCGGGTGCGTACCCTCGCACGGGCCAACCGGGACTTCCTCGGCCGGGCCGTGCGCTTCCTGATCGACTCCGGCGTACGGCAGTTCATCGACCTCGGCTCCGGCATCCCCACCCAGGGCAACGTCCACGAGGTGGCCCAGGCGGCCGACCCGGACGCCCGCGTGGTGTACGTCGACAACGATCCCGTCGCCGTGGCGCACAGCGCGTCCCTGCTCGCGGACAACCCCGGCGCGGACATCGTCGACGGCGACATCCGCAGGCCCGCCGACATCCTTGAGGCACCGCAGCTCCGCAAGCTGATCGACTTCGAGCAGCCCGTCGCCGTACTGATGATCACGATCCTGCACTTCATCACCCCGGAGGAGGACCCGCACACCCTCGTGGCCGCCTTCCGGGACGCGCTGCCCGAGGGGAGCTGGCTGGCGCTGTCCCACGCGACCAACCAGGACCGCCCCGGCACGGCCGCCGCCGTGGGGCAGCTCTACCGCTCCCGCGCCACCTCCCCGGTGACCGCCCGCTCGTACGAGGAGATCCTCGGCCTCTTCGACGGCTTCGACCTCGCCGAGCCCGGTCTGGTCCACGTCCCGCTGTGGCGTCCCGACCCGGCCGAGGCGCTCCCGGACAATCCGACCGAGTACTGGGTGTACGCCGGGGTCGGGCGGACCACCCGCGGGTAGGGGATTGAGGGCGCGGCGCACGGGCACCTGGTGGCCAGAAGGACGGCGGGCGTCCCGCCGTCCGGCTGTTGTCAGGGGAAAGGCCGTGCTCATGGACAGAAGACCGACCCGGGCGACGCACGATCCCGGTCGTGCCCCCACCCCGCCCCTGCTCCCCGGCGGCTACGACCCGGCCGACTACGCCGGGACCGTGGCCCGCAGTGCCGAGACGGCCGGGGTGTCGCCGGTGCTGCTGATGACCGTCCTGCACAACGAGGCGTACAAACCGCACCACCCGCTCCTCGAACGTCTGTGGCAGTGGTGGAAGCCCGGCGCGTCCTTCGGCGTGGCCAACATGCACCGGGCGGCCTTCGAATCGGTCCGGCGCGCCTACGGCCTGTCGGGGCGCTGGGAGGACCTGCGGGACGATCCCGCGTTCGCCGTCCGCGTCGCGGCCCTGCACCTGAGGGACCTCGACCGGGCCCTTCCGCGCACCCACGTGCGCCGCTACACCCGCGACGAGCTGCTCGCCCTCGGCTACAACGCGGGCGAACGGAACATGCGGGCCTTCGCGCGGGGCGTCCCGCCGGGGCCCATGGCCCGGTCGTACCTGCGGCGCTACCGCGAGTACCGGGGCCGGGCCGGCGACGCGCTGGCCGAGGGCGGCAGGCCGCGCGACCCGGACGCGGTCGTGAGCTGAGCCGCAAGCCTCCCCGGCCCACCGGATGCAGACGGCCGCTTTCTGGGTGACGGTAGTTGCAGGGGCCCACCGGCATGCAGCGCGCCGCCGGAGGGTCCACCACGGCGACGCGAGGAGGAACTGTGGCTACTTCCGATC
>NZ_WWKH01000145.1:0-4290 GCF_009865595.1 Streptomyces sp. SID1328
TGCCCGAGCAGATCATGGTGACCACCGGCGCGATGGGCGCCATCGACGCCATCTGCCACCTCTTCGCGGGCCGGGGCGAGCGGATCGCCGTCGAGTCGCCGTCCTACGCCAACATCCTCCAGCTCATGCGGGAGGCGGGCGCCCGGCTCGTCCCGGTCGCCATGGCCGAGGGGCTCGGCGGCTGGGACCTCGACGGCTGGCGCCAGGTGCTCCGCGAGGCCGCGCCCCGGCTGGCCTATGTCGTCGCCGACTTCCACAACCCGACCGGTGCGCTGGCCGACGAGGACCAGCGGCGCCGGCTCGTGGACGCGGCCCGCGCGGCCGGGACCGTGCTGGTCGCCGACGAGACGATGAGCGAGCTGTGGTTCGAGGAGGAGCTGGGCCGGAACATGCCCCGCCGGATGTGCGGCTTCGACCCGGCCGGTTCGACCGTCATCACCGTCGGCTCGGCCAGCAAGGCGTTCTGGGCCGGAATGCGCATCGGCTGGGTGCGGGCCGCCCCGGACGTCATCCGCAGCCTGGTCGCCGCGCGCGCCTACGCCGACCTCGGCACCCCGGTCCTCGAACAGCTCGCCGTGCACTGGCTGTTCACCAGCGGCGGCTGGGAGCAGGCCGTGGCGCTCCGCCGCTCCCAGGCCCGCGACAACCGCGACGACCTGCTCGCCGCCCTCCGGCGCGAGCTGCCCGACTGGGAGTACGAGGTGCCGGCCGGCGGTCTCACCCTCTGGGTCCGCGCCGGCGGCCTCTCCGGCTCCCGCCTCGCCGAGTTGGGCGAGCGGGTCGGTGTCCGTGTCCCCTCCGGGCCCCGCTTCGGCGTCGACGGCGCCTTCGAGGGGTACCTGCGGCTGCCGTTCACGGTGGGCGGTGCCGTGGCCGACGAGGCGGCGGCCCGCCTGGCCTCGGCCGCGCGGCTGGTGGAGTCGGGGGCCACCGGGGGCGGGGAGGCGTCGGGGGCGTTCGTGGCGTGACCCTGCGGGGCCCTACCCGGCAACGTGCCCGCTCCGAGAGGTCGGAGCGGGCACGTTCGTGTGTACGGAGGTCAGGCTCGGTCCGCCGGGACGGCATCCGCCGGTTCGGCCGGGGAGACGACCTCCGTCGAGCGGGTCGGCTCCGACTCCGCCGGTGTGGAGCGCCCGGGCAGCAGGGACAGTACCGCCTGGCGCTCCGGTTCCGGGGTCGCCTCGTCGTAGGGGTCCGGGGTGGCCGGGACCTGGAGGCGGTGGACCGGGCCGGAGCCGAGGCGGGCGTAGCCGCGGCCGGGCGGAGTCCGGTCCGGCGGGGTGGTGGGCGGCGGGGCGCCCAGGAAGGCGGCCACCTGCTGCGGGGAGGCCGGGCCGAGGACCACCCGGGCGCGGGTGTGCTGGCCGATCGCCTCGCTCAGGGTGTCGGCGCTGTCGAACTGCTCGGCCACCACCACCGTCACCCCGGCCGCCCGCCCGTGCCGCAGGGGGACTTGGAGCAGGGCCTGGGGGTCGGTGCGGTGCTCCGCCTCCGCGAGGTGGGTGAAGACGGTCGGGCGGTCCAGGAGGACCCACAGGGGACGCGTGGTGTCCGCCGGCGGCGGAGCGCCCGCCTGCCGGGCCTGGTTGACCGCGAGGAGCCGCCGCTCGGTCTCCCTCGCGGCCCACTGGAGACCGGTTACCGCCCCGGCCGGCGCGCACTCCACGGCCAGCACGCCCTCCCGGCCGATCAGGCAGGAGTACTCGCCGGTGCCGCCACCGTCCACGATCATCACGTCGCCGTGCCGCAGCGCCTGGAGGGCGATGGAGCGCACCAGCGTGGACGTGCCGCTGCCGGGCTGGCCCATGATCAGCAGATGCGGCTCCGGCGAGCGGCTCCCGGTGCGCCAGACCACGGGAGGCACGTCGCACCGCTCCTCGCCGTAGGAGAGCGGGAGGGTGCGCTGGACCTCGTCGGGGTGGGTGAAGCCGAGCACCGTCTCACCGGGCGCGGTGACGAAGTGCTGGGCGGTGATGCCGGTGGGCAGGGCGGCCAGGACGCTCAGCGTGAGCCGGTTGCCCTCCTCCTCCCAGGTGAAGCGGTACTCCCGGCCGCGGCCCGCCTTGGCGGTCAGCAGCCGCTCGACCCGCGCGCGGGACTCCGGGTCGCCGTCCGGGAAGTACGCCGGGTAACGGATGACGAGGCGCTCCAGCCGGCCGCCCTCGTCGAACTCGTGCTCCGTGAACGCCGCGTCCCACGCACCGCCGTGCGCGTACAGCGGGGCCGGGTCGCCGGCGGTGGAGAAGCACGGCACCAGTGCCTCGTAGAGCGACTGGAGCCGTTCGGCCCGCGCGGGGTCGGGGCCCTCGGGCGCGGCCGGGGCGTGGTCGCGTCCGTACCAGGCCGCCGCGACCATCAGGGACACGGCGGCCAGCAGCGGGCCGTACGGCATGAGCGCGACGGCCATGACCACGGCGGCCGCCAGGAACAGCAGAGGGCCCCGCTTGTCTTTGGGGGTGGCCGCCACCCTGGCCCGGCCGGCCAGGGCCAGCCGGCGCAGGCCGCGCGAGATGGTGATCAGCGGGTGGAGGACGTCCGTGGCGCTGTCGGCAGCCGTCCGGGCGAGCTCCCGGCTCCGGGCGAGCTGGGTGCGGGCGAGCTGCGCACTGTCCTTGCTCAGAATGCGGGGGAGTGGGCGCCGGGCCACTGCTGTCTCCTGGAGGTGGGTACGGGCGTGGGGAGACTCCCCCTCGGACGGGACCCGCCGGTCCGCGTGGCCTCGGGGGAGGGGCGCGGTCAGAACTTGATGCCGCCGAGGAGGCTCGCCAGGCTCTCGCCGCCCGCCTTGATGCTGGGCGCGATGGCCGTGCTCGCCAGGTAGAAGCCGAACAGCGCCGAGACGACGGCGTGTGAGCCCTTGAGCCCGTCCTTGCGGAAGAACAGGAAGACGATGATGCCGAGCAGGACCACGCCGGACATGGAGAGGATCATTTGGGACCTCCTGGTGTCGAAGGGGGGACAGTCACCATGAGTACTTCCAGGATCACAGGATGTATCCATACGATAAAAGGTGCAACTGGGTGAAATTCGGCTTTTTTCCCACGGGTGGTGGAGCCGGCCGTCACCCGGCCGGGCAGAGCCCCCACGCCGGTGCCCGAGCCAGTACGCTGGCGATTCACCCGAACGGAAGTCATGAGAGGCGGTCCGGCCGATGAGCGAAGCCCCCGACCCGCAGGTCGTGGAGCTGGCGACCAAGATCTTCGACCTGGCCCGGCAGGGCCGGACCGAGGAACTGGTCGCCTACGTCGACGCGGGCGTCCCGGTCGGTCTCACCAACGACCGCGGGGACTGCCTGGTGATGCTCGCCGCGTACCACGGGCACGCCGACGCGGTCCGGGCGCTGCTCCAGCGCGGCGCCGACGCCGACCGGGTCAACGACCGGGGTCAGACCCCGCTCGCCGGAGCCGTGTTCAAGGGTGAGACGGCGGTCATCCAGGCGCTGCTCGACGGCGGCGCCGACCCGGCCGCGGGCACGCCCTCGGCGATCGACACCGCCCGCATGTTCGGCAAGATCGAACTGCTGGAACTGTTCGGCGCGCACTGACACTTGGGCAACCGGCCCCTTGGGGGGACGGAGATCAACGGGGGGAGGCGGAGGGGGACCGCCGTAAATACGGTCGCGGCGGCACAAACCGCGGGTCATCATGACGACGTGATTCACGGACGTGATGGCCGGGCGGGAGATGCCGCACCACGCGGGCCGTGAAGCGGCCCGCAAGGGGCCCCGACGAGAGGCAGAGAGAAATGGGCAGCAGCAAGCACGAGACGGCGGGCGCTCCGACGTTGTGTCACGCGGCCAGGTGATGAGTGGTCCCCGGTTGCGTCGACGCTTGATGTGAGGCTGTTTCCCATGTTCGATCCGGTCATAGCGCCCAGCGGTACCCTGCTCGGCCTGCTCCAGCGGGGCCGGGGCGACGGCACCCTGCACGCGCTCACCGCCCCCCGCGCCGAGGCGCTCCAGGCCCTCGACCACTGTGTCCTCCACGACCCCCGCCACGACTGGCAGGTGGAGAACCGCTCCCTCTACTACGCCCGCCTCTACCTCGACCTGAACGGCGGCCTGGACGCCATCGAGGCCCACCTCCTCGACCCCGAGGACGTCCTCGACACCGACGAGTCCCGCACCGGGCTGGCCCTCGCCGTCCTCGGCCACCTCGCCTCCTACGGCAGGCTCGACGCGCTCGCCCTGCTGCGCCGCTACGCCGCCCAGGGCGCCAACTGGGCCTGGGCGCTGGACGAGCTGGCCCTGCGCGACGACGACGCGGGCCTGCGCGCCCTCGCCGTCCCCGT
>NZ_WWKH01000146.1:0-2620 GCF_009865595.1 Streptomyces sp. SID1328
GGGCCGCGAGGGCGAGCGCGCGGGCGTCCAGCCGGCGCGCGTCGGCGGCCTCGGTGATGATGTCGGCGGCCCAGGCGGGTACGGCGCCGAGCCGGGCCTGCGCCCGGGCCAGCGCGGCCTCGGCGTCCAGCATGGCCTGCAGCCACGCCAGGTCCCCGGTGGCCTCCTCCACCGGCACCCCGGCCCGCACCGGGGACAGCAGGCCGACGTCGAGTCCGGCGCTCATGCCGTCACCTCCGCCGGTCCGGCGGACACCGGGGCGGGCAGGGACAGTACGGCGTGCGCGATGGCGTCGGAGTCCTCCAGCGTCACGGAGCCCACGCCGGGCCGGATGCCGGCCGCGGTGACCCAGTGCACGGCCTCGGTGGGGACGCCGTAGGCGAAGCGCCGGGGGTGGGCGCGTCCGGCGGCGTCGACGAGCCGGTAGGGGCGGGTCGACACGTCGAGGCCGCCGGTCTCGTACACCCCGCCGTGCGCGGTGGGTATCCGGTGCGGGCGGCACTGGCCGGTGCTCAGCAGGTGGCGCAGCAGCGGGTCGGCGGTGCGCCGCAGGTCGGGCTCCGGCAGCCGGGCCTCGATGAGCGCGGCGAAGGGCGGGGCGACGTCCGCTCCGCCGAGGGTGCGGGCGATGAAGGCGGGGTCGTCGGCCGCGGTGTCCACGAGCAGGCCGGGCGGCAGGATCTCCACGATCCCGGCCTCGATGAGCGCGGTGAGCTCCTCGATGCGGGAGGCGGGCGGGCCGATGGAGAGGAAGGCGTTGAGCGGGGTGTACCAGGCGTGCAGCTGGTCGCGGTAGGAGGCGCCGTCGATGCCGTCGTGGTCCACCACGAGGCGAATCTCGTTGCGCAGGTCGCGCAGCACGTCCAGGGCGGCCTTCAGCGGGCCGGTGACGTTCCCCGCGCGCGCCTCGGCCACGTCCTGGCGCAGATGCCCGAGCAGCCAGGCACGGTAGTCGGCCACGGAGGTGAACTCCCGGTCCCCGTACGGCCGGGCGATCCGCGCCCAGTCCCAGCGGTCGGCCGCGCCGATGCCGGCCGCGTCGAGGAACGCGTCCTCCTCGCTCTCCGGGACGTGCGGGTAGGCGTCCGCGAAGGCGGCGGCGTGCTGCCCGCGCGCGGTGAGCAGGGCCGCGTAGTAGACGCTCTGGACCTCGCGGGCGATCAGCGGCCACAGGTCGGCCCGGAAGCTCAACCGCTCGCCGCGCCGGGCGCGTTCACGCAGGGCGGCGACCCTCTCCTGGTCCAGCAGCCGTGGCTCGTGGCGCCCGTGCGCGCCCTTCTGGTTCTCGCCGCGCGCGTGGTACGGCACCCCGCGCCGGGAGCCCGCGAACATGCGGGGTTCCTCGCCGGAGGCCCGGTACACCAGCCGGTCGCCGACCCGCGCGAAGGAGCCGCCCCGGCCGAGCGTGAACAGGGCGAGGTAGTCGAAGAAGTTGAGGCCGAGCCCGCGCAGCAGCACCGGCTGCCCGGCACCGATGCCGGAGAGGTCGTGGTCGGCGGGGTTGGCGGGTGGCAGGTAGGTCAGCCCGTGCGTGGCGGCGAAGTCGGCGAACCGCCGGGTCTCCTCTCCGGGTCGGTTCGGGAGGTGGCCGAGGGCGAGGACGACGGCATCGAGCCCGGTCAGCCTGGTGCCGTCGGCCAGGAGCACGCTCTGCGGGCCCCCCGGCACCGGCCCGGTGTCGTCCAGGGCGACGGCCCGCGAGGCGTGCACCCGGACGGTGATGTGGGCCGGGGCGGTGGCGAGGAGGCGCCGGAAGACCCAGCGCAGGTAGTGGCCGTAGAAGGCGCGGGTCGGGTAGGAGTCGGGGCCGAGGGCACGGGCCTCGGCGGCGATCGACTCGTCGGCGGTACCGGTCGCGGCGAGACGGCGCGCCCACTCGTACAGGCTTGGGCCGTCCTCGACCGGGCCGACGATGTCGACACTGTGGTCGGTGAACAGGGTGACCTGTGAGGCCACGGTGTTCATCAGCAGGTGCGGGGACTGCGCCGTGCGCCAGACCCGGCCCGGCCCCGGGGGCGAGGGGTCGACGAGGTGGACGGTGAGCCGCTCGCGCGAGGGCGACTTGCGTTCCTGGGCGAGCAGCCGCTCCAGGACGGACACGCCGCGGGGTCCCGCCCCGACGACGCAGATCTCCGAGGGTGTGCTGATCAAGGGGTCACTCTCCGCTGGGCTGTGGAGTGGGCGTGCCCGGTCCGGGGACCGGACGGGGAGCGGGGCGTTGGACGGCGGCGGCCGGGGTGAGCCGGATGGAGACCTCCGCTCCGGCGCCGACCGGCAGGGGCATGGAGAGGTAGTCCGCGCCGTCGCGCACCCGGTCGAGGTAGGGGCCGGTGGGGGCGGAACCCAGGGCGAGCACGATGGTGCCGGGGCGCATCCGCCCCTCCAGCGCGGTGAGCGCGGGCAGGGTCAGGTCGGGTCGGCAGTCGAGCAGGGCGAGGTCGACCGGGGCGGGGGCGCGGCCGAGGTCGTGCAGGCCGGCGTGGCGGACCTCCGCCCAGGGGGCGAGCCCGGCGGCCGTGAGCCGGGCGCGGGTGTCGGCGGCCCGGTGGGCGTCGGGAACATGGCCCACGATGTGTCCGGCGCCGTTCGCCCGTGCCCCGGCGGCGAGTTGGTCGAGGGA
>NZ_WWKH01000147.1:0-3757 GCF_009865595.1 Streptomyces sp. SID1328
CCAGGCCCCGGCGAGGGCGGCTCCGAGCGCGGCCCCGGCCGGGCGGCACAGCTCCCGCAGGACGTGCCGGGTGCGGATCGGCACCCCGCGCCGCCTGCCGTGCCGGGGGCCGCGCATGCCGGAGAGCAGCAGGGCGGCGGTGAGGGTGATACCGGTGGCGTTGGCGGCGGCGATGCCGGTCACGCCCCGGGTGCCGACGGTGGCCGCGCCGATGACGCAGGTGGCGAAGACCCCGGCGGACATGGCGCCGAGCGGGTACCAGGTGGGGCGGCCCGCCGAGAAGTAGGAGCGGACCAGGACACCGGTGAGGGTCTGGCCGAGCAGACCGACGGCGTACACCCGCATCACGCCCGCCGTGGCCACCGTGTCCTGGGCGGTGAACGCGCCGCGCTGGAAGAGGAGCTGGACGATCTGCGGGGCGCAGGCCACGACCGCCGCCGTGCCGAGCAGCACCAGTCCGGAGGCGACCGCGAGGTCCCGTTCCACCCGGACCCGGGCGCGCTCGGTGTCTCCCTCGGCGAGCGCCCGCGCGACCACCGGGAAGGTGATCGTGCAGAGCATCATCGACATGGTCATGGGGATCTGGGCGATCTTCTGGGCGTAGTTCAGGTGCGAGATGGCCCCGGAGGGCAGGCTGGAGGCGAGGAACCGCTCGATCAGCACCTGGGACTGCCGGCACAGCGCGAACAGCAGCACGGTCGCCATCAGCGGCAGGTTCACCGAGTGCGGCTTGGCGGAGGGGAGCTCCGGCGTCGGCTCCGCCGTCTGGTGATTGCGTAACCGCCCGATCAGGAAGGGCAGTTGGGTGAGGACCATCAGCAGCCCGCCCGTCGCGACCCCGAACGCCGCCGACCGCACCCCCCACACCCCGCCGAGCGCGAACATCGCGGTGACGATGCCCGTGTTGTACGCGACGTAGATCGCGGCCGGGGCCAGGAAGCGGCGGTGGGCGCGCAGGGCCGCGCTGAAGTATCCGGCGAGTCCGAAGGTGAGCACGCAGGTCGCGGTGAGGCGGGTGCAGTCCACGGCGAGCGCGGGGTCGGGCAGGCCGGGCGCGAGCACCTGGACGAGCTGCGGCGCGCCGAGCGCGAGCACCGCCCCCGCCACGGTGAAGGCCAGCGTCAGCCGGGGCAGCGTCCCCCGGACCAGGGCCCGTACGGGATCTCCCGGAGCGCCCTGCGCGCGGCGGGCCAGCGCCATGCTGAACGCCGGGATCAGCGCGAAGGCCAGCCCGTCCTCGATCAGCAGGGTGGCCGCGAACTCGGGCACCGTCCAGGCGACCAGGAAGGCGTCCGTGTCCCGCCCGGCCCCGAACAGCCGCGCCAGCGACTGGTCCCGGACCAGCCCCAGCAGGGCGCCGGCGGCGGACAGGGAAGCGGTCAGCAGGGCGGCGCGGGCGAGGAACCGCCGGGTCACCGGGGCGTGTTCGCGCTCGGGCGGCGGGGGCTGCCGGGTCGTCGTCCCCGGTTCCGGAAGGGGCGTCAGCGTCATCGCGCGCCCTCCGGGTCCGTGCCGGCCAGGGCCCACCACGCCACCAGGCCCAGGCACACCGCCGTCAGCACGGTGGAGGGGCCGCCGATGTCGGCGTACACGAAGTCCACGAGCTGCCAGAGCAGCAGGCCGCAGCCGATCAGCGCGCAGTCCAGGCCCCGGCCCGTCCGGTGGGCGGCCCGCAGGCCGCGCAGGCCGAGCACCAGCATCGCCAGCCAGCCGCCCGCCAGGCACAGCAGGCCGGTCAGGCCCTGTTCGGCGAGGACCAGCAGATACATGTTGTGCGGGGAGAGCAGCGGCTGCCTGCGGAAGCCGACGCCCGCGCCCTCGGTGTCGCTGCCCGAGGACAGCGCGAGCGAGGCGTGCCCGTCCCGGTACTCCGGAAAGCCCTTCAACCCGACGCCGGTCAGGGGGTGTTCGCGCCACATTTCGGTGGCCGCCGCCCACATGGTGTACCGGTCGGTGACCGACTGGTCGGGGGCGTCGGTGACCTTGGTGATGCTGTCCATCCGCTCCTGGAGCATCGCCGTGCCCACCCCGAGGCCGCCCACCAGCACCACCCCGGCCGCGACCACCACGGCGCCCACCTTCAGCGCCCGGCGGACCCCGGCCAGCAGCAGTTGCGCGGTGAGGGTGACGGCGGTGGCGATCCACGCGCCCCGGCTGAAGGAGAGCGCCAGCGGCACCAGCAGCGCCAGCGCGCAGCCGGCCGCGACCGTTCGCTCCCGCACCGGCGCCTTCCCCAGGGCGAGGCCCACCGCGCACAGCAGCCCGAACGCCACCACGGTGGCCATTCCCATCACGTCGTACGGCCCGAAGGTGCCGACCGCGCGGATCATCCGGCCCTGGTACGAGGCACCGGTCCCGGTGGCGTACTGCCGCACGCCGACCGCGCCCTGCCAGAGCGCCAGACCCACCAGCGCCCAGGCCAGCAGCCGGAAGTCCCGGCGGCCGCGGATCAGGAGGAGCACGGCGGCCGGGACCAGGACGAAGACCTGGAGGTAGCGGCCGAGTCCGGCGAGGCCGGCGCCCGGGGAGGCGGCGCCCATCGCGGCGAGCGCCGCACCGGCCACCGGCAGCCCCAGCACCAGCGCGGCCCTGGCGGACAGCGGGCGGGCCCGTTCCCGCAGCAGCCGCACCAGGCAGGCGCCGACGACCAGCGCGGACGCCGCGTCGGCCGGGCCCGCGCCGCCCCCCTCGCTGGAGGAGAGGGGCAGCGCGAGCAGGACGAGCACGGCGAGCACCGGCAGCAGCGGGGACCAGTGCCGGGGGCGGCCGAGCGGCAGCGCGAGACTCATCCGTCAGCTCCCGGTGGACCGGACGACGGCGGCCGCCGTGCGCAGCAGGATGCAGACGTCCTGCCACAGCGACCAGTTGTCGATGTAGGCGTTGTCGTAGCGCGCCCGGTCCTCGATCGAGGTGTCCCCGCGCAACCCGCTGACCTGCGCGAGCCCGGTGATTCCCACCCTCATTCGGTGCCGGGACGCATAGCCGGGGTAGCACTGGCTGAACTGCGTGACGAAGTACGGGCGTTCGGGGCGCGGGCCGACCAGGCTCATGTCGCCGCGGAAGACGTTCCAGAGCTGGAGCAGTTCGTCCAGCGAGGTCCGGCGCAGGAAGCGGCAGAACGGGTTCATCCGCCGCTCGTCCGCCACACTCCACCGGGTCGCCGACTCCCGCTCGTTCACCGGACGGTGGGTGCGGAACTTCAGCAGGGTGAAGGGACGCCCGTCCTTGCCGATGCGCTCCTGCCGGAACACCACGCCCGGACCCTCGCTGAGCCGCAGCACCAGCGCGCAGGCCAGCAGCAGCGGCGCGGCCAGCACCAGCAGGGCGCCCGACACCACCAGGTCCAGCAGCCGCTTGCCGACGCTGCCGCGCCGCCGGGCGCCGAGGTCGAGCCGCCGTACGGAGAACCCGGCGAGCTGCTCCCGCATCTCGTACGCCGGGCAGTCCGCGTCCACCTCCCACACCGCGCAGCCCGACTCGGCGAGCGCCCGCAGCAGCGGGCCCTTCTCGGTGCGTACGGCGGGGTCGACGGTGAGGACGGTGCCGACGCCGTTCTGGATGAGCGCCCGCTCGACCTGCTCGCCGCAGGTCAGCACCGGGAGCCCGGCGCTGCCGTCCGGGTGGTCGGTGACCACGCCGACGGGACGTACCCCGCAGTCCGGCTGCCGCAGCAGCGCGGCGGCGACCCGCTGGGCGGTCGCGACCGGGCCGATCACCAGCGCGGTGCTCGGCAGCCGCAGCCGCAGCACCCGGCGCC
>NZ_WWKH01000148.1:0-2152 GCF_009865595.1 Streptomyces sp. SID1328
GCCTGGCCGCGCACCAGGCCCATCACCCCGCCCTGCGAGCCGAGGAACATCGTGCCCTGCCGCAGCGAGCCCTCGAAGGCGAGCAGCCGGTCGGCCTCCACGTACAGGGTGTCGCCGGTGAGGGTGATGACATGGACGTGATGGCCGCCGTGTCCGAACAGGACCGTGCCGCTGCCCTCCACCGTCATCAGCGGAGCCGCCTCCCCGGCGACCCGGCGCCCGAGCATGGACATCACCCCGCCCTGCCCGCTCTGCATGTTCGGGGTGAAGGACACCTCGCCGGTGTACGCCAGCATCGCCCCGCGCTGACTGAACAGCCGCTGCCCCGGCGCCAGCCGGGCCTCGACCATCTTGGAGTTGATCTCCCGGAAGCTCATCTCACAGATCCCCCGCGATCGTGTTCCGCTCGCTGGGCTGCACATAGACCAGCCCGTCACCCTCGAAGCGGATCTGGAAGGCCTCCCCGCCGCCCTCGCCCATCAGGGTGCGGAAGGTGACACCGGACTGGAAGGACTGCCGTACGTTCCCCTGGTGCGCGATGTAGGCGCCCGGGTCGACGGTCAGCGGGTACTGCGGGCTCACCCGGAGCACCACCGCCGGACCGTCGGACAGGATCGCGGCCTGCCCGGTGCCCTCCACGGTCGTGGTGAACAGCCCGTTGCCCTGCGAGGCGCCGCGCAGCCCGGTGAAGGCGGTGCCCGTGCGCAGGCCCGCGTCGGTCGCCAGCAGGTTGCTCGACTCCACGTACAGCGTGTCGCCGCGCAGGGCGACGAGATTGATCTCGGACGCCCGGTCCGCGAACCAGCAGGTCCCCTGTCCTCTCACCTCCATCACCGTCATCTGCTCGCCGGTGAGCCGCCGCGTCACCATCCCGCGCAGCCCCTCACCGCCGCCGCTCAGCTTCTTGAAGGCCATCTGCCCGTCGTACGCGACCATCGAGCCGTTCTTCGCCTTCACGGCGTCCCCGGTCACGTCGACGGCGAGGACCTTGCTTCCCTGCAGTCGGAACATCGCCACACCGCGAAAGTAGCGGGCGACCGGGTGGAGAGAACAGGGCCCACGGGTGGACAACGACCCTGAGCACACCCCTAGGGGCGCCGTTTGCCACAATGGGAGGACGCTTGTGCTTCCGTTCACAAAGCGGATCATGAGCCGGCCCTCCACCGGCCGGACCCCGTGCCCCGTATACGTTTCCCCGAAGGTGACCCGTGGACCTCAAGACCGCATCCGCCCTCCGCCGCCTCCGCCTGGTCTCGGCGCCGGAGGCCGTGTCCTTCCTCGTCCTGCTGCTGTGCTCGGTGCTGAAGCGGACCACGGACTTCAACGCGGTCCCCGTGATGGGTGCGATCCACGGCGTGCTCTTCGTCCTGTACGTGCTCTTCTGGCTGGACGCCTGGAACCGGACCAAGTGGAGCCTCGGCACCGCCGCCCTCTACTTCGTCCTCTCGGTGCTGCCCACCGGCGGCTTCTTCGCCGAGCGCAAGCTGCGCCGGGAGTCCGAGAACGCCGTCATCGCGGCCCGCGCCCGCGAGGAAGGAATCGTGAACGCATGATCGTCGCCTTCTCCGTGACGCCCCTGGGCGTCGGCGAGGACGTGGGGGAGTACGTCGCCGACGCCGTCCGCGTGGTCCGCGAGTCCGGGCTGCCGAACCGCACCGACGCCATGTTCACCTCGATCGAGGGCGAGTGGGACGAGGTCATGGACGTCGTCAGGCGCGCCGTCGCCGCCGTCGAGGCCCGCGCGCCCCGCGTCTCCCTGGTCCTCAAGGCCGACATCCGCCCCGGCGTCACCGACGGCCTCACCTCCAAGGTGGAGACCGTGGAACGGCACCTGGGCGCCTGACGCCCCCGCGCGCCCCGGTCCCCTGGGACCGGGGCGTTCGCATGCCCAGCGGTGGACGCGTACGCGGGACCCCGGCCGGCGCCGGCCCGCCCCGGCCGCCGCACGTCAGCCCCCCGACGCCAGCGCCATCCCCAACGGGGTCCGCTCGTACAGCACTTGGTGCCCGTACCGGCGGGCCGTGAGCAGGCCGCTGTCGCGCAGGACCGACAGGTGGGACGAGACCGAGGACGCGGCGAGGCCGAGGCGGTGGGCCAGGGCGGTGGTGGACGCCGGGTCGTCCAGGGCCGCCAGTACGGCCGCGCGGTTGCG
>NZ_WWKH01000149.1:0-5429 GCF_009865595.1 Streptomyces sp. SID1328
GCGCCGCGCACCAGGTCGTCCCACATGAACCAGAAGCGGTCCTGACCGGGCGTACCGAAGAGGTACAGGATCAGGTCCTGGTCCAGGGTGATACGGCCGAAGTCCATGGCCACCGTGGTGGTGGTCTTGTCCCCGGTGTGGGTGAGGTCGTCGATGCCCGCCGACGCGGACGTCATGACGGCCTCGGTACGCAGCGGGTTGATCTCCGAGACGGCGCCCACGAACGTGGTCTTGCCCACGCCGAAGCCGCCCGCCACCACGATCTTCGCGGAGGTGGTGGAGCGGGAAGGACCGCCGCTAGAGCTTGCGAAGTCCACTGAGCACCCTTTCGAGCAGTGTCACGTCTGGCTGGCCGCCGGCGTTCTCGTCGCCGCCGGGCTGATGGATGGCGACCAGGCCCGCCTCCGCCAAGTCGGCGACGAGAATCCTGGCCACGCCGAGGGGGATGGTCAGCAGGGCCGAGATCTCGGCCACCGACTTGATCTCCCGGCACAGGTTGCAGATCCGCTGATGCTCGGGCAACTGGCCCTGCATCTGATGCGGCGCTGCGGTGGTGTGCACCAGCGCCTCGATGGCGAGCTGGTAGCGCGGGCGGGTCCGGCCGCCGGTCATGGCGTACGGACGCACCAAGGGATTGCTGGCGCCGGACGGGGCCGCCGCGGGCTCCTGGCGACGCGGCGGCTGTACCGGCTGGATGCGCGGGGCCGAGGGCTGGTCGTACGGCGAAGGGCCGGGGCCCTGCGGTGCGTACGGCTGCCGGTGGTCGGGGACGGAGGGGTAGTCGTACCCGTTCGCCGAGCCGCCGTCCTGTCCCTGCGCGGGACCGTACGACCAGTTGCCCGAAGACGGACCGCCTGGGGGTGTTGCCACTTTCTCCTCCTCCGACTGTGCCGGGCACCATCGCTGTGGAGCCGCGTCCCAAGACCTTACGGCCCCAGGACGCGAACGCGCACCGTCCGCTTGTTAGTTGAGAAGGCTGCCCTGGAGTTCCGCCCGGAGATCCGGGGTCAGGACCGTGCCCGCCCGGTCCACCAGAAGGGCCATCTCGTACCCGATGAGGCCGATGTCCGCCTCCGGGTGGGCCAGGACCGCCAGCGACGAACCGTCGGATACGGACATGATGAAGAGGAATCCCCGCTCCATCTCCACAACCGTCTGGTTCACGCTGCCCCCCTCGAAGATGCGGGAGGCGCCTGCCGTCAGGGACGTCAGACCGGATGCGACGGCCGCGAGCTGGTCGGCGCGGTCGCGGGGGAAGCCTTCGGACATCGCCAGAAGGAGTCCGTCGGCGGAGACCACCACGGTGTGGGACACACCCGGAGTGTTGTCCACGAAGTTGGTGATCAACCAGTTAAGGTTCTGTGCCGCCTGGCTCATCGGGCTCACACTAACGCTCCTGGTCGTAGGTGCTGTCAGGACCACCGTGCTGATTGGTGGTGGCCTGGCCGTTCGTTTCACTGCCTGCGCTGCGTCCGCGCTGGACGCCCCGACGCAGGTTGCTCAGCCTGCCCCGGACATCCTCCGGGGCGCGGGAGACCTGTGGGCCCCCCTGAGGGGTGCTCTCGGCGGTGCCTTCGACCAGGTTGGCCTTGGGTACCCGCCGCGGCAGGCCGGAGGACGTGACCCCGCCCGCCTTGGGCTTGCGAAGCTGCGAGGCCTGCTGCCAGCGCTCGTCGTTCGCCGAACGCCAGTCGTCGGTGCCGCCGCCTGCGGGGGCCGGGGCCTCCTGGCGGCCGAGCGACGCGCCGTTCGCGCCGACGGAGCCGTTCAGTCCACCCGAACCGTTCAGTCCGTTCGAACCGTTCGCTCCGTTCGGACCGTGCAGCCCGTTCGCGGCGAGGCCGCTGGAACCCAGTCCGCCCGAACCGTTCACGTTCAGGCCGCCGGAGTTGCCCTGCGGGGCCGAGCCGCCGGCGCCACCGCGACGGGGCAGACCCGCGTTGGTCACACCGCCCGCGGCCGGACCGCCCGGCGCCGGACGCTCGAAGCCTCCGTGCCCGCCGTGGCCGTTCGAGCCCAGGCCACCGGGGTCGGCGGTCTGCGCCGGCTCCGACTCCGCAGCGTACTGGGCCGGGTAGCCGTTCTGGAAACCGTTCTGCTGGGGCCAGTCGTCCTGGAAGGACTGCTGCTGCCCGTCGTACGAGCCGCCGAAGGCGTCACCGGCGGGCGCGTTCTGGCCCTGCTGGGGGTAACCGGACTGCGGGTAGCCGCCGTCCTGCCCGAAGTACTGCTCGTCGTAGGCAGGCTGCTGCTGCTCCTGGTAGGCCTGCTGCTCCGGATAGGCGTCAGCCTGGGGCTGCCGCTGCTCGGGGAAGCCCGAGCCGTTCTCCGGGTAGCCGCCGGGCGCCTGGTCGAAGCCGTCCTGGTAGCCGGGCCGGCCGCCCTCGACGCCGTCCCGCGAGCCGTGCTGGGCCTCCAGCGCCGCCCGGCGCTCCTCGCGCTCCAGGGAACGGCCGACCGGGTCCAGACCGCGGATGTCGTCGGGCACCTCGGTGTAGCGGCTGTCGTCGAAGCCCAGCTCCGCCGCCGTGCGCATCGGCTGTGCCTGCGCCTGCGGCTGCGGGTTGAAGCTCTCGCCGGCGAACTGCTGCTCCGGGATGATCTGCGAGACCGTGAACTCCTCGCGCTCGAGCTGCGTCTCGCCGCCACCACCGTGGGTGATCGCGTCCGGGAGCATGACCAGGGAGGTCGTACCGGCCTGCTCGCCCGAGGGGCGGAGCTGGACGCGGATGCCGTGCCGGTCGGACAGCCGGCCGACCACGAACAGACCCATGCGCTGGGAGATCGCGGCGTCCACGGTCGGCGGGTTGGCCAGCTTGTGGTTGATGTCCGCGAAGTCCTCGGCGGTGAGGCCGATGCCCTTGTCGTGGATCTCGATCATCACACGGCCGTCGGGGAGACGGGTCGCGGTGACGCGGACCTTGGTCTGCGGGGAGGAGAACGTGGTGGCGTTCTCCAGCAGCTCGGCGAGCAGGTGCACGAGGTCGGTGACCGCGCGGCCGTGGATCTCGGCCTCCGGCACGCCGGACAGCTCGATGCGCTCGTACTGCTCCACCTCGGAGGAGGCGGCGCGCAGCACGTCGACCAGCGGGACCGGCTGGTCCCAGCGGCGGCCGGGCTCCTCGCCGGCGAGGACCAGCAGGTTCTCGCCGTTGCGGCGCATACGGGTGGCCAGGTGGTCCAGCTTGAAGAGGTTCTCGAGCTGGTCCGGGTCGGCCTCGTTGTTCTCCAGGTCGGTGATGAGGGTCAACTGGCCCTCGATCAGCGACTGGTTGCGGCGCGACAGGTTGGTGAAGATCGCGTTGATGTTGCCCCGGAGCAGCGCCTGCTCGGAGGCGAGCCGCACCGCCTCGCGGTGGACCTGGTCGAAGGCGCGGGCGACCTCGCCGATCTCGTCCTTGGTGTGGATCGGGATCGGGGCGACCCGGGTGTCGACCCGGCCGGGGTCGGTACGGGAGAGCTGGTCGACCAGCATCGGCAGGCGCTGCTCGGCGATGCCGAAGGCGGCGTTGCGGAGCTGGCGCATCGCGCGGCTCATCTGGCGGGCGACCGTACCGGCCAGGATGAAGGCCAGCAGCAGGACCAGGACGACGGCGACACCGGTGATGATCGCGGAGGTCTTGGCGTCGTCGGCGATGCCGGACGCCTCGCTCACCGCCCGGTCGGCCATGTCCGACTCGATGGACCGGTAGGCCTTGAACTTCAGCGTGTTGACCGCCCACCAGTTGGCGGGGGTGATGCCCTGCACCGCGAGCTGCTGACGCTCCACCGGGTCGGTCGAGTTCAGCTGGGCCAGCGCCACGACCATCTTCTGCGGGTCGGACGGGGGCGCCTTGTACGAGGGGTCCTTCCCCTTGGCCTCGGCGGCCATCGCGGCACCCTGGGTCTGGATGTCCCGCTTCTCCTGCTCCAGCCGGTCCGCGTCGGCCTGGGTGCCACCGCCGAGGTACTCCTCGACCGCGATGCCCTCCAAGTAGGCGTAGGAGGAGAGGGCCACGCGCTGGCTCGCCAGGTTCGGCGCGTCCGGACCGGGCTTGACCAGCATGTGCATGCCGATCGAGCGCTCCAGCGACAGTGCGGCCTTGGTCAGCGAGATGGCGTAGACGGTACGTCCGTAGGACGTGATGTTTCCGGTGCCCAGGCCCAGCTCGTTGGCGAACTCCATGAGCGGGTGGGCGATCTTGACGTAGCCCTCCTCGGTCTGGACGCCGGTGAACTTCGGGCCGTAGGCGCCCGCGCGCAGCGTCTGGAGGAAGGGCTCGGTCTCGCGGAACAGCTTGAGGCGGCGCTCCAGACCGGGCTTGGCCGGCATGTTCTGGGCGGCCCGGCTGAAGGCGGCGGCGGCCTGGTCGGTGTTCTTGCGGGCCGCGTCGACCGTGGCCTTGTCCTGGGCCGTGGCCGCCTTGCCCTTGAGCAGGGGAGCGGCGCTGAGGTCACGCTCGTTGTACAGCGCGTCGGCGTAGGACAGGGAGGTCTGCACCAGGATCGCGGTGTTCTCCGCGTCCTGGGCGTCCTGCCAGGTGTCGATCGAGTTCTTCACCTGGAAGCCGCCCATGACGAGGGCGACCAGCACAGGTATGAGCAGGATCGCGTTCAGCCTGGTCGGCACACGCCAGTTGCGCGGGGAGAAGCGGCCCCCGCTGGACGCGGGAGCGGCCTCCGGCTCCGGTCCGGCCACCACGGGGGTGGGCGCCGCAGCGCGCGGCGGCGGGGTGAAGTTGCCCCGTGCCGACGGCTCGGGACCGTTCTTGCTTCGCCTCACTCGACCAACAACCTCTCGGCGGGTCGGCACCTGTCGTGCCGCAGTCTCTCAGAGCCCGGTTCCTCTTCGACCACTCAGTACGTCTTTGACCCCTGGGCAGTTCAGGCATTCCAGCATGCCGACCTGGGCAGTAACAAACGGGGGCGACGCCGTTGTAAGCAGCAGATAAAACGGGTCATTACCGAGCGAGCCCCGCAAATGGCAAGGGCTTTGTGAGCGCAGCGGCATCGGGCGACCGCGTCGCGTGGCGAACTGCGGGATTTCCTCTGCCGAACTGTTATGAACACCGGAGCCGGCCGTGTCAAAGGCCACAGCCGGCTCCGGGTGTGCTACGACAACTGCCTTACGGCAGATCGCACTTGAGGCGCTACCGCAGACGGGCCATCAGGGCGTGCTCGACCAGGGTGATCAGCGCGCTCTTCGCGTCCGAGCGGTGCCGGGCGTCGGTGGTGATGATCGGGGCGTCGGGCCCGATCTGCAGGGCCTCGCGGACCTCGTCCGGGTTGTACGGCTGCTGACCGTCGAAGCCGTTGAGGGCGACGACGAACGGCAGACCCGAGTTCTCGAAGTAGTCCACGGCCGGGAAGCAGTCCGCGAGCCGGCGGGTGTCCACGAGCACCACCGCGCCGATGGCGCCGCGCACCAGGTCGTCCCACATGAACCAGAA
>NZ_WWKH01000016.1:0-2868 GCF_009865595.1 Streptomyces sp. SID1328
GCTGCGCCGGGCCGCCGCCGCGCTCGGCGAGTGGCGGCTGACCGGCTGCACGCTGGTGGTGACGCTGGAGCCGTGCACGATGTGCGCGGGCGCCCTGGTCCAGTCCCGCGTCGAACGGGTCGTCTACGGCGCCCGCGACGACAAGGCGGGCGCGGCCGGCTCGCTCTGGGACGTCGTACGCGACCGGCGGCTCAACCACCGGCCGGAGGTCGTGGAGGGCGTGCTCGCCGAGGAGTGCGCCCGGCCGCTGACGGAGTTCTTCAGAGGGCGCTGAAGAGGCCCCGAAAGCCCTGCTGGGAGGGGCTCCGGCCATCGATTTCTGCCGACGGGGCACCTTGCTGTAAGGTCTCCCTCGGTAGCGTGTCCGAGCGGCCGAAGGAGCTCGCCTCGAAAGCGAGTGTGGCGCAAGTCACCGAGGGTTCAAATCCCTCCGCTACCGCTTGAGAAGGGCCCCGTCTTCGGACGGGGCCCTTCGTGCGTCCCGGCTCGGGGCTCTCAATTGACAATCGTGGCCGTCCTGTTGGGTGCGCGGAGGCCCGTGGCGGTTACACTCGCCGCCGCAGGCTGGTCAGTGGGGTCGATGGGACAGGGGAGGCCGCGGTGGCGGTGAACGCCAAGAAGATCGTCGTGTTCGCGCTCGTGGTCTTCGCCATGTACGTGATCATCACGGACCCGGCCAAGGCGGCCGACTACGTCCAGATAGCCTTCGAGGGCATATCGGACGCCGCCGGGGCCATCGGGGACTTCATGACCTGGGTCGTGGACGGCGCGAAGAACTGACCGGCCGAAAGAGCAAGAGGTACGCCGCATGATCCGGCACCTGGTCCTGTTCAAGCTCAATGAGGGTGTCGAGCGCGACGACCCGCGCGTCCAGGAGGGCGTGGCCGCCTTCCGCGCGCTCGGCGGGCAGATCGACGAGCTGCGCTCCTGGGAGTGCGGCTGGAACGTCACCGACCGCCCCATCGCCTACGACTTCGCCATCAACTCCTCCGTCGAGGACACCGGCGCCCTCCAGCGCTACCTGGACCACCCCGCCCATCAGGCGGGCGTCGCGCTGTGGCGGGAGTTCGCCACGTGGGTGATCGCCGACTACGAGTTCTGAGGGCCGGGCGGGCCCGGAACGCGAGCCCTCCGCCGTTACGGCGGGGGGCTTTTTCGCGTCCGGCGATCCATCCATTGGCGTCGTTTGAGGGCCAACACGACGTTATGCGGTGCTTGCACACAGTGCACATGTCTTGTGATGCTATGACCGCTTTTGACGGATGATTGACCGATGAAGAGGTGGCGTTGACCGTGTCGGCCAGTACTGCGCCGCCCCAGGCGGAGGCGCCCGCGACCCTCCCCGAGCCCTCCGCCGCGCCCCCTCCCGAGAAGCGCCGGGGCGCCGACACCCGCGCCCTGACCCAGGTGCTCTTCGGCGAGCTGAAGAACCTGACACCCGGCACCCCTGACCACAACCGGGTACGCGGGGCACTCATCGAGGCCAACCTCCCGCTGGTGCGCTACGCCGCCGCCCGCTTCCGCTCCCGCAACGAGCCGATGGAGGACGTGGTCCAGGTCGGCACCATCGGTCTGATCAACGCCATCGACCGCTTCGACCCGGACCGGGGCGTGCAGTTCCCGACCTTCGCCATGCCGACCGTGGTCGGGGAGATCAAGCGGTACTTCCGGGACAACGTCCGCACCGTGCACGTGCCGCGCCGGCTGCACGAGCTGTGGGTGCAGGTGAACGGGGCCACCGAGGACCTCACCACCGCGCTCGGCAGGTCGCCGTCCACCGCCGAGATCGCCGAGCGCCTGAGGATCAGCGAGGAGGAGGTGCTGTCCTGCATCGAGGCGGGACGCTCGTACCACGCCACCTCGCTGGAGGCCGCACAGGAGGGCGACGGGCTGCCCGGACTGCTGGACCGGATCGGGTACGAGGACCCGGCGCTGGACGGCGTCGAACACCGCGACCTGGTCCGGCACCTGCTGGTCCAGCTCCCCGAGCGTGAGCAGCGCATCCTGCTGCTCCGCTACTACAGCAACCTGACCCAGTCGCAGATCAGCGCCGAACTCGGTGTCTCCCAGATGCACGTCTCCCGGCTGCTCGCCCGGAGCTTCCAGCGGCTCAGATCGGCCAACCGGATCGAGGCATGACCGGCGCACGGGAGCACGGAACGGAAAACACCAGGTAGCAGCCGTTCGCATGCGGGATCGAATGATCACCGTCAGGAGCGAATCACGGCACGTCGGCAGTGTCGGCAATTGTGCGCCGAAAGCCCGTCAGACCCCGTTCTGCCAGGGCTTCTTGGCGTCTCACGTGTCGACATGTCACTACAGCGCGTTGCCGACATGTGACATTCTGCGGGAAGCGCGTTTGCCGAGGCTTCGGCTCCGGTATTCAGGTGAAGGCCGCGCTGTCCGATCAGGGCAGTGCGCCGCGACCGTCCCGCGACCCAAAGGGGGTGGCATGTCCGCAGAACAGGGCAGCTCGAAGGTGCTCACGAAGACCGTGGCAGCGCCGCAGAAGCTCGACGCTCTCGACGTCCTCGACGGCTTCGAGGGCGCTGAGGCCCTCGCCGCCGCGCCCGCCCCCGCCGTCCCGGCACCGGCGCCCGACGCGGCCCCGGCCGCCGAGGAGGCCGCGCAACTGCCGGTGCCCTCGGGGGACATCGACACCCGCACACTGTCCCGCTCCCTGTTCCTGCGGCTCGCCGCGCTCGGCGAGGACAGCCCCGAGCGGGGCTACGTACGGGACACCCTGATCGAGCTGAACCTCCCGCTGGTGCGGTACGCGGCGGCCCGCTTCCGCTCGCGCAACGAGCCGATGGAGGACATCGTCCAGGTCGGCACCATCGGCCTGATCAAGGCGATCGACCGCTTCGA
>NZ_WWKH01000150.1:0-5399 GCF_009865595.1 Streptomyces sp. SID1328
CCAAGGGCGAATCGCCCCTGCACTGCACCGAGGCGTGGACCAACGCCCTGACCACGTTGGGACTGACCCATGGCTGAGGACGACAAGACTCCTGCCCGCCAGATCATCGCGGACTACGCGCAGGAGCACTTCCGCTACTTCCGCACTGCCGACGGGACCGTGTACGCGCAGCGCAACGGCCACCCCGTCGCCCGTCCGATCCGCTCGCAGGGCACCACGGGCAGCCACCGGCAGGAACTCATGGTCGGTCTGTACCGGGACGGACGCGGCTCGTTCAACGGGTCCGCGATCAAAGAGGCGTTGGACCTGATCGAAGCACTCGCGCTGACCGAGGAGGTGCAGCCCGTGCACATCCGCGTGGCTCCGGGGTTCGACGGGGCGACGTGGCTGGACCTGGGCCGCGATGACGGGCAGTCCGTCCGCATCCATCCGTCGGGATGGGACATCCTCACGCCGGACCCGCGCGAGGTCTGCTGGCGGCGCACCCAGCTCACCGGGGAACTGCCGCTGCCGGCCAAGGACACCGACGGCAAGGGCATAGACCTGCTGATGCGCCTGTGCAACTTCGCCAACGCCGAGACCGAATGCCTGGCCATCGCGTGGCTGATCGGCTGCCTCGGGCCCTCGGTGCCGGTCCCCGCGCCGTTCCTCACGGGTCCGCAGGGCGCGGGCAAGTCGACCGGCGGCCGGATGCTCACCCGGATCATCGAAGGCATGAGCGGGGACCTGCGCCGGGCGCCGAAGGATGAGGAGAACCTCATCGCCGCCGTGGCGGCGGGATGGGTCACCGCGCTGGACAACCTGTCCCACATGACGCCGGACCTGTCCGACGCCATGTGCTGCATCGTCACCGGAGCCGAGAGCGTCAAGCGCGCCCTGTTCACCGACGGGGACGTGTTCCGCGTCGGCTACCGCCGGCCCCTGCTCCTCACCGGCATCGACGTGGGGGTCATCCGCCCCGACCTTGCCGAACGGCTCCTGCCCCTGAGGTTGGAGCGCCCCAAGGTCCGGCGCACCGAAGCCGAACTGTGGGCCGACTACGCGGAAGCCCTGCCCGTCGTACTCGGCTCGCTCCTGGACCTCACGGTCAAGGTCCGCGCCGTGGACGCGGAGACACCGACCGATCTGCGGATGGCGGACTTCGCCCACCTGTGCGCGCAGTTCGACGCGGCAACCGGGCTGGGGGCTCTGCCTGCGTACCGGGCGAGTCTGGACGATCTGAACGACGATGTGATCGAGGGTGATCTCCTCGCGCAGACCGTCCTTCTGCATGCCGGGAGCATCGAGCCCGGCGCGGCGCAGCAGATGACATCCACGGAGTGGCTGGCATGCCTGAGCCGCCTCTACAGCGGCGATGACTGCCGTGCGCTGCCCAAGGGGTGGCCGACCACCGGCAAGGTGCTCTCGGACCGCCTCAAGCGCCTCCAGCCCACCCTGGCGGCTCGGGGGGTGCTCATCGACTCCGGGCGCACCAAGGCAGGCCGCTACCTCGAAATGACCCGCACCGCCGCCCTGACCCTGCCTCCGCACGAGCAGACGCAGGCGTTCTGACCCGCGATCCGCAGGCTCAAGCGAACGGCAAGAGGAGCACGTGCTCCTCTTGCCGTTCGGCGGAACGCCGCCCCAAGGACGCGCCGCGCAGCGGCTCCTTCTTCGCTCTGTAAGGCGCACCCAAGTACTACAGGCAGCCCCTTCTTTGTCCTAAGTAGGAAGACGCTGCGTCACCTGCGTCACCACGGCCGGAAAGCGGCCCCTGGCCTGCGGCAACAGCGGTGACGCAGACGGATTTCTCTGCGTCATCCTGCGTCACCTGCGTCACCCGGTGACGCAAACGGTGACGCACGGGTGACGCAGGCCCGTCCCGCCTCGTCACCGAAAGCCGCAGGTCAGAGCTCTAAATGACGCAGGTGACGCGGTGACGCAGAAATCCGAGCTTCGGACACACACCGGCCTAGGACCCGCGCACCACTCCCCTTGGCAATGCCGAACTGCCCTGGAGGCACCCCGGATGAGCACCGCACTCGCCGCCCCCATTGATCGGCTCCTCTACAAGCCCGAAGAAGCGGCCGAAGCCCTCGCGATCGGCCGCTCCACGGTCTACGAGCTGATGGCCGCAGGTTCCCTGAAGTACATCAAGTTGGGCCGCACGCGCCGGATTCGGCGGGCCGACCTTGAGACGTACGTGGCGAACCTCGCTCCCCTGCCCAACTGACCCCGAACACGTCACCGAGGCGCCTCGAGCATCACGCTTGGGGCGCCTCCCGCATGGAGGAGCACATGAGCCCCCGGAAGCAGAACATGGAGTCGTCCATCTACTTCGGCTCGGATGGCTGGTGGCACGGCCGCGTGACCATGGGCGTCCAGCCGGACGGAAAGCCGGACCGGCGACACCGCCGAGCACGCACCGAGATGGAGATCAAGCGCAAGGTCCGAGAGTTGGAGGCGCTGCGCGACAAGGGGCGCGCCCCGAAGGCCGGCCGCAAGCCCACGGTTGAGAAGTGGATGACCACCTATCTCACCGACATCGCGTCCCTGAAGCTCCGGCCGCGCTCCCTGGACGACTACTGGTCCAAGACCCGGAACCACATCATCCCCGGCATCGGGCAGCACCGGCTGGACAAGCTGGAACCGGAGCACCTGGAACACATGTACCGCGCGCTGCTCGACAACGGGTATGCACCCTCCCACGTGCTGAAGGTGCACCGGATTTTGTCCCGCGCGCTGAAAATCGCCCACCGCCGCCGGCTCGTGGTGGAGAACGTCGCCACGCTCGTGGACCCCCCCACCGTGGACGAGACGGAAGCGAATCCGTTCACGAGCGCGGAGGCGAAGGCGTTCCTGGAAGCCGCGGCCAAGCGGCCCACGTTCATGCGGTGGTGCATCGGCGTCGGGATGGGGCTTAGGCAGGGTGAATCCCTCGGACTGCGCTGGCCCTACGTCGATCTCGACAACGAGCTGTTCCACCCCCAGTGGCAGCTTCAGCGGCTCACTTGGCGCCACGGCTGCACCGATCCTCACACGTGTGGCGAGCGCTTCCACCGGTTCGAGCTGTGCCCTCCGGACTGCGCGGCTCACAAGGGCTACAAGCGGGGTTGCCCGAAGCCGTGCCCGAAGAACTGCACCGCGCACGCCCGCTCCTGCCCCGACCGTAAGGGCGGGGGCCTGGTCTTCACCCGGCCCAAGACCAAGAAGAGTCGGAATGCCGTCCCCATCCCGCCTCCGTTCATCCCTTACCTGCGGGAGCACAGGGCACAGCAGCAGGAGATGCGGGCCGCTGCCGGCGAGCTGTGGCAGGAGTACGGCGTCGTCTTCTCCCGGCCGGATGGCCGTCCGCTCGATCCTCGGCAGGACTGGGCAGAGTTCAAGGAGCTGCTGGAGGAAGCCGGGATCGATGACCGGCGCCTGTACGACGGGAGCCGCCACACCGCCGGCACGATCCTGAACGAGCTGGGGGTGGACATGCCGACGATCATGGAGATCCTGCGACACACCCAGATCAGTCAGACCCGGCGCTACGTGAAGGGGCGCTCCCACCTGTCCAAGGACGCGATGCGCCGCATGGGAGACCACTTCATGCCCCGCCCTGAACCCACCACTGAGACCAGAACTGAGCCCACGGACAGCCGCGCGGAGCGCGCCCGGCGCCGCCGCCGTATCCGCTGAACGCAAAAGCCCAGCTCAGACACTGTCTGGGCTGGGCTTCGGATGGAGCCGCTTTCGGGATTCGAACCCGAGACCTACGCATTACGAGTGCGTTGCTCTGGCCATCTGAGCTAAAGCGGCGTGTTGGACGCACCGGGGTGCGATCGGCAACGTCGGTAAGTCTACACAGGTGCGCGGGATGGTTCGTACCGGCCCCGGCGGGCGGGGCCGGTACGAGGGGTGTCAGGTGCAGCGTTTGCCCCGGGCGGGCGGGGTGCCGCGGAGCAGGTAGGTGTTGATCGCGGAGTCGATGCAGGCGCTGCCGCGGCCGTAGGCGGTGTGGCCGTCGCCCTCGTAGGTCAGGAGGTGGGCCGAGGAGAGCTGGCGGGAGAGGGACTGGGCCCAGCGGTACGGGGTCGCCGGGTCGCGGGTGGTGCCGACGACCACGATGGGCGCCGCGCCCTTCGCCTCGATGCGGTGCGGCTCGCCGGTCGCCCTGACCGGCCAGTACGTGCAGTTCAGGGCGGACCAGGCAAGGTTCGGGCCGAACACCGGGGACGCCTTCTCGAACTGCGGCAGCGCCTGCTCCACCTGCTCCGGGCCGTCGAAGGCGGGCGGCAGGTCGAGGCAGTTGACGGCCGCGTTGGCCATCATCAGGTTGCTGTAGTGACCGCGGGAGTCACGCTCGTAGTAGCTGTCGGACAGGGCGAGCAGGCCCGCGCCGTCGTTCTCGTCCATCGCGGAGTGCAGCGCTTCGCGGAGCTGTTCCCAGGTGCTCTGGTCGTACATCGCGGCGACCACGCCGATGGTCGCCAGCGACTCGGTCAGGCGGCGGCCGTCCGCGTCGCCGGCCGGGATCGGGCGGGCGTCGAGCGCCCGGAAGAACTTCTGCAGGCGGTCGCCGATCTGCGCGGGGGTCGCGTCCTTGCCGTCCAGCGGGCAGTCGGCCTGCTTGACGCAGTCCGCCGAGAACGCCTGGAACGCCGTCTCGAAGCCCGCCGTCTGGTCCAGGTTGACCTGCCGGGCGTCGAGCGAGGGGTCCATCGCGCCGTCCAGCACCAGCCGGCCGGTGCGGTGCGGGAACAGCCCGGCGTAGGTCGCGCCGAGGAGCGTGCCGTACGACGCGCCCACGTAGTTCAGCTTCTTGTCGCCGAGCAGTTCGCGCAGGACGTCCATGTCGCGGGCCGCCTCGACGGTGGAGACGTGCCGGAGCAGCCTCGCGGAGTGCTCCCCGCAGGCCTCGGCGAACTTCCGGTCGGCGCTGACCAGGGTGTCCGTCTCCTTGGCGTCGTCCGGGGTCATGTCCGTCTCGGTGAACGTGTCCATCTGGCGCCCGTCCAGGCACTCCACGGGCTCGCTGCGGGCCACCCCGCGCGGGTCGACGGCGACCATGTCGTAACGGGCCCGGACCTCGGCGGGGTAGCCGATGCCCGCGTACTGCTGAAGGTATGCGATCGCGGAGCCACCGGGGCCGCCCGGATTGACCAGCAGGGAGCCGAGCGGCTTGCCCTTGCCGGTGGCCTTCTTGCGGGCGACGGCCAGCTTGATGTCACCGGAAGCGGGCTTGTCGTAGTCGAGCGGCACCTTCATCGTGGCGCACTCGAAACCGGGGGCGCCGCACTCCCGCCAGCTCAGCTTCTGCGTGTAGTACGGCGACAGCGCCGACGGGGTCGACATCGGCAGCGCGGCCAGCGCCGCCCGCACCGTCCCGTCCGAGCCCGCACCGCTCGCCCCGCAGCCGGACACGAGCAGCGCGG
>NZ_WWKH01000151.1:0-4133 GCF_009865595.1 Streptomyces sp. SID1328
CGGCCTGACCCCGCCCCGGCCGGGAGTCGAGGTAGCGGCGGGCGCCCCAGCCGAGAACCGCCTCCGCGAGCAGCAGCCCGGCCCCGCTGTCGACGTGGCCGAGCTGTTCGGCGGCGTACCGGCAGTAGGAGCAGGCGTCCAAGTGCTGGCGGACATCGGGCAGTACGCCCCCGCCCCGGCGCACCGGCACGTCGAGCAGCCGGTTGTAGTGGCGGCACTCCCCACTGGGCGCGAGCTCGCGGTGTGCGCGCAGCACACCCGCGCGCAGCTTCTCCCGGCTCTGTTCGAGCGCGGCGGCCGCGCCCACCGGGTCCACGCCGAGCAGCGCGGCGGGCACGGTCACGGGCTCGGCCTCGACCTCGGTGTGCCAGAGGAGGGTCTGTTCCAGCCGGGGCAGCTGGTGGAAGGCGCGCTCGGCGAGAGTGCGGTTCTCCGGGGTGAGGGAGTTCGCGGCGCGCATCCCGCGTCCCCCGGCGGGCTTGGCGAGGCCGGGCAGGGCGGCGGTGAGGCGGTCGGTGGCCGCCCAGTCGAGGACGGTGTCCCGTACGGACACCAGCAGCCGGGGCCGCAGCGCCTCCGCGGGCTCGCCGAGGGTGAGCCGGTCCAGGGCCTGGTGGAAGACGGCGGCGGTGACCATGTGGGCCAGCGGTCCCGCGCCGGCGAGGCAGATCACGGCGTAGTCGGCGGCGGGCTGCCAGTGCCGGGCCATCAGCAGGGCGGCGGACCGGGACGCCTCCGTTTCCGAACCGGCGCGCAGCGGCGCGGCCGTGGACTCGTCGGACTCCCCCGCCGCCATGCCGGGCAGGTAGGGGGGAAGGGGAGGCTGAGGGGTGGTCACTGAGCGGTTTCCTTTGGCGCGTGCGGAGCGTGGGAGCGGTCCTCCGGGGTGCGCACGGAGTGAACGGGACCCACGGCTCCGCCCCGGCGTCCCCCGGCCCGGTGGCCCAACTGCCGAATTGGTTCCGGACTTCACCCCCCGCGCGGGAGTGTCAACCCTCGCACAACTTCTCCACACGCAACAAGGAGCGCGTCCCACATCACCGGATTTGCAGGGAAGTCGGGTTCTGTGCGCCCCGTGTGAAACTCGCGCACACGACGGCCCGGCGCGCACCCTTCTCCCGCCACGCCGGCCGGGTGTGGACTGTGCCCGGCCCTCGCGAAGGACCCCCCGGCCGATCGCCGTACGGCTTCCCCCGTCCGCCGGGACGGTGTCAGATCCGCCAGGACCTCAGCCGGTCGGCCGCGCCGTACACGTCGGCGCGGCCGTCGGTCAGGTCGCGGACGAGGTCGACCAGGGCGCCGTACGGCGGGTCGATGCCGGCGCCGCTGATGTGCAGGTAGGCGACGGCGGTGGCGCAGGCGAAGCGGGCGTTGGCCGCGGGCAGCGGGCGGAGCACGGCGAGGGTGTGCAGCAGGGCGGCGGCCCGCCAGGCGGGGTCGGAGTCGACGCCGAGCCGGGGCGGGTCGACGCGGTGCCGGGCGACGGCGGCGACCAGGGCGGAGAAGTCGTCCACCGAGGGCTGTTCGGGCAGGACGTCCTCGTGACGCTGGAGCAGCCAGGGGACGTCGATATGGATGACGGGGGCCATCGCCGGTCAGGCGGCCTCGCCCCTGGCCGGAACGGCCTCGTCCTCGGGAAAGGCGGCGGCGAACTCCTCGGCGTGTGCGGTGAAGAAGGCCCGGAAGGTCTCCGCGCCCTCCTTCAGCGCCCGGTGCCGGGCGATGTCCGCCGCGGCCGCCTCTCGCACCAGGGCCTTCATCGACGTACCGCGTTCCTTGGCGATCTGCCGCAGGTCCGCTAGTTCGCGCTCGCTGAACTCCACGTTGAGAGCTGGCATGCCCTCACGGTACCGCGAGGGTACTCACCCGTAAATCGAGCCAGATCAGCCGCGCACTCGCCCGGTACCCGCCGCCCAGACGCCCTCGCCGGGCCGACACCAGCAGACGCGCCGCCCGCAGATCCATCACATATGAGCACAAAAAGTGTCTTATTTCCTCCATGCATACACCTTCGCGGCGTACTCTCCTCCGCGTCCCGCTCGCTGCCGCGGGCGCGGGACTCCTGGCCGCCTGCTCCGACTCGGGCCCACGGCCCCGGCCCGGACCGCGCGGCACGATGATGGCGGCGAGGAACTTCGTCCCGCCGGGGCCCGCGGGTTACGTCGAACCGTCGGGTCCGGAGGTCCGGGCGGCCGAGCGGCGGCGCGGGTCGGGCCGGGTGCACATGTTCACGCTCACGGCCGGCGAGACCACGCTGGACCTGGGCGGCCGGTCGGTGCGCACCTGGGCGTACCAGGACACGCTGCCCGGACCGCTGGTGCGGGCGACCGCCGGTGACGTGCTGAGCATCACGCTCGCCAACCGGCTGCCGGAGACCACCACCCTCCACTCGCATGGCGTACGGCTGCGTTGCGACATGGACGGCACGCCGGGTCTCACCCAGGAGTCCATCCCGGCCGGGATGGACTTCAACTACCGCTTCACCGTCGCCCATCCCGGCACCTACCTGCTGCACAGTCACGTCGGCATGCAGCCGGACCGGGGCCTGTACGCGCCGCTCGTGGTGGACGACCCCAGGGAGCCGCTGAAGTACGACAAGGAGTGGGTGGTCGTCCTCGACGACTGGGTGGACGGCGTCGGCGGCTCCACCCCCGAGAAGGTGCTGCAGCAGCTCAAGCCGGGCGGCGGCATGGCGATGATGGGCCCCCAGCGCCCGACCGCCCACCCGCACGAGCCCCCGATGTCGGCCATGCCCAGCCCGCCGAAGTACACCGGCCCCAACCGCATGCTGCACGGGACCAGGAGCCGCATGCTGGACGGGGTCGGCGGCAACGTCTCGTACCCGATCTACCTGATCAACGGGCGCCGGCCGGGCGCGCCGACCTCGTTCAAGTGCCGTCCCGGCGAGCGGGTGCGGCTGCGCATCATCAACGCGGGCTCGGACACCGCCTTCCGGGTGGCGCTCGGCGGCCACAGGCTGACGGTGACGCACACCGACGGCTACCCGGTCGAACACCGGGAGACGGACGCGCTGCTGGTCGGCATGGCGGAGCGGTACGACGTGCTGATCACCGCCAAGGACGGGGTGTTCCCGCTGGTCGCGCTGGCCGAGGGAAAAAGCGGGCGGGGGCTCGCGGTGCTCCGTACGGACAACGGCAGAACCGTTCCTCCTGCGGACGTGGAGCTGCCGGAGCTGGACCGCGAGGTGATCCCGGCGCGCCGTCTGGTGCCCGCCGACTCCGTCGCCCTGGACCACCGCGAGCCGGACCGCAAGATGCGCATCAAGGTCACCGGCACCATGGCCAGGTACGACTGGGGCTTCGACCACAAGCAGTACGACGTGCGCGAACGGCACGCGGTGCGGGCCGGGGAGCGGGTGCGGATGACCCTGATCAACGCCACCGACATGTGGCACCCGCTGCATCTGCACGGCCATACCTTCGCGCTGACCGGCCTCGACGCGGTGGGCGCCCGCAAGGACACCGCCGTGGTGCTCCCCCACCGCAAGCTGGTCATCGACTTCGACGCCGACAACCCCGGTCTGTGGATGCTGCACTGCCACAACCAGTACCACTCGGAGAGCGGCATGATGACGGTGCTCGGCTACAAGAAGTGAACGTCCACGGACCCGCCCCGGTGGCGGGTCACTGGGCGCGCAGCCAGGGCCTTACCAGCCTGCGGGCCTCGTGCAGCCGGGACTTCAGGGTGCCCAGCGGGATGCCCGCGCGTTCGGCGGCCTCGGCGTACTCCAGTTGGCACAGGTCGCGGTAGACCAGCGGGGCGACCAGGTGCGGATGCTCGCGCTCCAGCCGGTCCAGCGCCTCCAGCAGGTCGATCCGGGAGCCCGCGATGACGCTGGTGGTGCGCGGGTCGGCGGGCTCCGGCACCTCGGCGCAGGCGGGCTGTTCGGCGGCCCGCCGTTTCAGCTCGCGGTACTTCTGCCGGCAGCAGTTGGCGACGACCGTGTAGAGCCAGGTGCTGAAGCGGCTGCGGCCCTCGAAGCCACCGATGTGCCGGGCCACCTGGAGCAGTACGTCCTGGGCGGCCTCCTCGGCGTCCTCCCGGCAGGGCAGGAAGCGTCCGCAGCGGCGCACCACCTCCGGCCGCAGCCCGGCCAGCAGCCGGTCCAGGGC
>NZ_WWKH01000152.1:0-1550 GCF_009865595.1 Streptomyces sp. SID1328
CACCACGTGTCCGGTGTCGTCGAAGTAGGTCTCACTGCCGCGCAGCCAGGGCACCGGGCCCAGGCCGAAGGGATCGGTGACGGCGTGCGCGAGCGCTCCCGACTCCCACCGGCGGATGTGCTCCGAGGTCATGGACGCCCCCTCCCTCGTGTCCCCCGTTGCCGTGATGGCGTTGTCTGTGGTGCCAGGACCGGAACCCGGTGTCGTCGCCTGCCGTCTCGGGTGTGCTCGGTGCGCCGGATCGCTCGGCCGTGCGGGCGTATGTCGTATGCCCGTGCCATGTGCGTGTCGGTCCCAGCACATCACATAACGCACGACTCCGGTCACTGTTCGTTGTGAATTGGCCTGAAGTGGAAGGGACTGCTCCGTTACATCGGTGGACGGCCGGGACTCCTGGTGCCCGGTGACGACTTCTGTGCCGCTTGGCTCAGACCAGCCGGACCGGCTTCTCCGGCCGTATCCCGGACTCGGCCAGCCAGGCGCGCAGCGGGGCCGGATCGCCCTCCTCGATCAGGCTGAGCACCTTGGGGGTGAGGTCGGCGGCGCGCTCGCCGTCCAGCAGCAGGGTGGGGCCGTCCAGCCAGTCCAGGCCGGGGGCGGCTCCGGCGGTGTCGACGGCCGCGCAGCAGATCATCGCGGTGATGTGCGCGGCGAGCAGTTCGCGTCCGGTGCGCGGGGGCTGGAGCGGGAACAGCGGCAGATCGCCGTCCTCCCAGAGCGCGCTGTCGGGGCCCTGGGCCCTCGCCCCCCGCGGTACGGCGCTCTCCTCGCGCTCCTCGCGGGCGAGGGCCGCGCTGAGGCCGGCGGCGAGGAGGGCGCTGCGCTCGGTGGCGGGGTCGGGGTCGGCGTCTGCCCTGTCGGGGGTGTTCGCGTTGTTTCCGTTGTCTTCGTTGTCGAGGGGAGCGGTGGGTGCCGGGACCGTGGGGGCGGTGTCGGCGGCGGGCTCGGCGAGGTGGTCCAGGACGCGGGCCAGCGTCGGGCCGCCGGGGTCGGGGGTGGCCGGGTCCAGGCTGGGGCTGACGCCCAGGGAGTCCAGTACCCGGTGCAGCCGGGCCGCCTCCGCGCGCCAGGTGCGGTCCACGACCTCCTCCGGGTACGCCTGCCAGTCCACCGGCGCCCAGCTGGGGCCCGACTCCGCCGGGCCGCCATGGAAGAGGCGGGCGGTGAGCAGGGACACCGCCTCGTCCACCGCGCCGGGCTCCTCCAGCAGATCGCACGCCGGGCGCTCGCCGAGCCGGGCGGCGAAGCCGTCGGCCAGCCGGTCGCGCCGGGACAGCTCGGTCAGCGCGGCGGCCACGCCCACGTCCAGCCGGGACGGCCAGCGGCCCATCCGCCAGGCGGGCAGCGCCACCTTGGTCAGCAGCCGGTCCCAGCCCGCGTACGCCAGGCCGACCTGCTCCTGGGCGGCGATCCGGGGGCCGTAGTCCACCGCGTGGGCGCGCTCGGCGGCGGCCGTGGCGACCCCGCGCTCCATCAGCGCGGCATGCTCACGGCAGCCCCGCAGCAGCAGCCGGGCGACCCGGCCGAGCGCCGCGTACACCCCACGGGCC
>NZ_WWKH01000153.1:0-753 GCF_009865595.1 Streptomyces sp. SID1328
GACGAGCCGGTGTCCGCGCTGGACGTGTCGATCCAGGCCCAGGTCGTCAACCTCATGGACGACCTCCAGGAGGAACTGGGTCTGACGTACGTGATCATCGCGCACGACCTCTCGGTCGTCCGGCACGTCTCGGACCGGATCGCGGTGATGTACCTCGGCAAGATGGTCGAGATCGCGGACCGCACCTCGCTGTACGAGGCGCCGATGCACCCGTACACCAAGGCGCTCATGTCGGCCGTGCCGATCCCGGATCCCAGGCGCCGGGGCGCCAAGAGCGAGCGCATCCTGCTTTGCGGTGACGTGCCCTCGCCGATCTCGCCGCCGTCGGGGTGCCGGTTCCACACCCGGTGCTGGAAGGCGACGGAGATCTGCAAGACCACCGAGCCCCAGCTCCTGGAGCTGCGGCCGGGTCAGCGGGTCGCCTGCCACCACCCCGAGAACTTCGCCGACCAGGCCCCGCAGGACACCGTCCTGCTGACGGCGGCGAAGGAGGCCTCCGAGCTGGTGCCGGACGCGGTGCTGGAGGAGTCGGCGGAGACGTCGGCCGCCGTCGCGGCGGAGGTCGCGGAGACCGTTGCCACCAAGGAGCCGGAGACCGGGAAGCCTTCCGTGGCTAAGGTCGAGGAGGCCAAGGTCGAGAAGAGCGAGACGGCTGAGAAGTCTTCCGTGGCCAAGGCCGAGGAGACCAAGGCCGAGACGGCGGGCACCGAGAAGGTCGAGAAGGCCGAGGCGGCCGGGAAGTCTTCCGTGGCC
>NZ_WWKH01000154.1:0-2289 GCF_009865595.1 Streptomyces sp. SID1328
CCACGCCCGCTCCACGGTGTGTGGGTCGACGGCGGACGGGATGGGAGCTGGGGTAGGTGGTGGCTGATGAAAAGCCGAGCGCGTGTGGCCCGGCCACATCCAAAATGTGAGGATGACGAGCAGCCAGAGTGATCAGCACGAACGAGCGATGTACGAGTTGTTGGGGCGAATGGTCTCCATGGCTGCCCACTTGGAGCTCCGACTGCAGATGCTTGCTACGCGTCTGGTGGAGACGCCGTACGCCGCTCACTGGATCAATGGCCAGAACAGCAGCATGGTGATCAAGCTCATCGGAGATGTTGCCAAGGAGCATCCTGGCGTATCTCCAGATCAGCTCAAGGAACTTGAAGAAACCCTCAAAGAGTGCTCGCGCCTCTTCACACGGAGGCACGGCTACGTCCACGGCGCTTGGTCAGTTGACGGTGCCGCTTCTGAGGGATCAGCCGCTTGGCAGACGATGCGGTTCACCCGAGGCAAGCAGACACCGACATTCGCCCCTCTGTCTCTGGACGACCTTGCGGATTTGATCCACAGGCTAGACGAAGTAATGACAAAGGTGATGGCTTGCCTCATCGGTCACATCAAGGCCACATCTGGAGATCGCCTGGTGACCATCGAGCCGGAGGGCGAATCCGATACGCCAAGCTCCGAGTGACTGTCAAAGCAGATGGACCGGCCTGACACCAACATCTGACACCAACAGGCGCGGACTGCGGCGTTCGACTACGACCCAGCGCGAACGCTAGGTCAAAGGCTCTGGCTGGTCCGCACAGGCTGCTGGCAGCCCATGATCGACCTGATAAGGATGAGGCCAGACCTCAAAATCAGATTCCTAGGCCGTCGCCCGCCGGACCTGATAGTTCCAACGTGTGAGCGACCGGACGACGGTCTCGGCGCCAATGGGGTTGGCGCTGTGCACGAAGACCGTTCCGATTCGGAAGGGCCGTCCATTGAAAGCGGCTTCTTCCATGAGGGTCACCACGGGCAGGATGCTGTCGTCGCCGCCGAGGTCGTGGTCGAGCCAGAGTTCGTTGATGAAGGTGTCGCGGTGCTCTTGCAGGAGCTTGACACCTTCGCCGCTGGTGCGCGCGATCTGAGTGGCCCAGGGCAGCGGCCGGAGGTCGTCAATGCCAAGGATGACGGGCGTCGGTGCGGGCGACTCTTCCTTCATCCGCCCATCATCACAGCACCGCCGCGGCGGGCCCAACAGCAAGGACGACGTAGTCGGCGCTACGGATCAGAAGGTTGCCCATCCGATGCGGCAGCCCAGTCACAGGCCGGGCCGTCTCAGTTTCCGTCTCGTTCAGCGACGTACATGGCCGTTCAGCCCGGACCAAACATGGCAACTGAGTCATGGAACGGCCAGCCGTGAACGCAGGTGAACGGCACTGTACGAGCCCTGCGCAGCACCACCACAGTTGGAAAGCGTGCAAGCGCGGGGCGCCGGCGCCGGGATGGACGCGGCGCCATGGCCGACCGCGGGTCCGCAGGGGCGAGTGCGTGGAACTCCCAACCCGCACACCATCGACTCAGGCAGAGCAGAGCAGCGGCCCACGGGCGTCCAGGACGTTCGTACAGTGGCGCGCTCCGCCTGGACGCCAGGGACCACGCCCGCTCCACGGTGTGTGGGTCGACGGCATACGGGATGGGAGCTAGAGCGGCGGCGAGCTGAGCAAAGCGCGAGGCCTACCGGCGTGTGAGCACAGTCACATTCACGGCTTACCCCCCACATCCCCGGGGAGTCCTGAGCGTCAACGCGCTACGGTTCTGGCTTAGTTGCTCAGGAGCATGCCGGAAACCGCACAGCGTGGATCTTCGCGGGATCATGCTGCACGGTTACGGCCTTGTACCCAGAAGGAGTCGACGTGTGTGGCGTCGAGACATCGCAGTTTCAAGCAGCGCATGCCGCTACGAAGTCACCCAACTGTGTAGCTACAAGCTACCCATCAATGCATGACCGCGCAATACATTCGCCGGTACAGCGGACCACGGCGGCGAGCGAGACCACGCCCAACCAAGCTAAGTCCAGGGCGGAGACCGCGACGCGAGTGCTCGCACTCATCAGAGAGGTCGTGACGCTGATCATACTGATCGGCCCCTGGATCACGACCAGGCTGTAGGCGTGCCCTACGCATGCCCCACGGGACGGAGACCATCGGGGAACAACGGGGAGTCGCGGGCCTGTCGAGGTGAATGCCCTGGTCCGGCCCGTGGCAGGTTAACGGCCATGCGCGTACGCGATCTTCCAAACTAGCTACGCGGGTTCGATTCCCGTCGCCCGCTCCACAC
>NZ_WWKH01000155.1:0-661 GCF_009865595.1 Streptomyces sp. SID1328
GAACGCGAACGGGCCGCGCTGCGCGCCCGGCACGACGCCCTCGCCCTGGGCCTGCGCCGCAAGGACGGCACCGGCGCCCTCCTCGCCGCCCGCGACCGCCTCACCGGTGTACTCGGCCCCGCCGCCGAACTCCTCACCGTCACCCCCGGCCACGAAACGGCCCTCGCCGCGGCTCTCGCCACCTCCGCCGACGCCCTCGCCGTCACGACTCCGGCCGCAGCCGCCGAAGCGATCCGCCACCTCCACAAGGAGGAGGGGGGCCGGGCGTCACTGCTGGTCGCGGGGGGACCTGGTCCGGGTGAAGGGGGCACTCCCGCTCCCGCCCCCGGAGGGCACCCCTTCGCTGCCGACCTCGTACGAGCCCCCCTCGAGCTGATGCCGGCCCTGCGGCGGTTGCTGCGGGGGGTCGTCGTGGTGGGGACGTTGGAGGAGGCGGAGGCCGTGGTGTACGCGCGGCCCGAGTTGGTGGCGGTGACCGCCGAGGGGGATCTGCTCGGGGCGCACTTCGCGCAGGGCGGGTCGGCCGGGGCGCCCAGTCTGCTGGAGGTGCAGGCGGCCGTGGACGAGGCGGCCGGCGCGCTGGCGGAGCTGGCCGTGCGGTGCGAGGAGCTGGGGCGGGCGCAGCAGGAGGCGGCCGGGGCGCGGACCGAGGCCGCGGCGC
>NZ_WWKH01000156.1:0-2347 GCF_009865595.1 Streptomyces sp. SID1328
ACGGCGCGCTGATCGGCGCCCGCGGCAACTCCGGCACGATCCTCGCCCAGCTCCTGCGCGGCATGGCCCAGGTGCTCGCCGCCGACGGCGCGGGTGACGTGTCTCACGTCGACGGCACCGATCTGCGGCGGGCGCTGCGCCGGGCCGCCGACGCCGCCCGCGAGGCCGTCGCCACCCGGTCGAGGGCACCGTGCTCACCGTCGCCTCGGCCGCCGCCGACGCGGCCGACGGAGGCGAGGGCGACTGCCGGGCAGTCGTCCTGGCCGCCTACGAGGGAGCGCGCGCCGCCCTGGCCGCCACCCCCCGGCAACTGGCCGTGCTCGGCCGCGCCGGGGTCGTGGACGCGGGTGGACGCGGTCTGGTGACCGTGCTGGCCTCCCTGGTGGAGGCGGTCACGGGAGAGGCGGTGCCCGAGGAGACGTACGCCGGGGCGGCCGGGGCCGACGTCTGTCCGGAGGCCCCCGAACACGCGGGGGAGGGCGGGCCCGCCTACGAGGTCATCTACCTGCTGGAGGCCGACGACGCGGCCGTGACCCGTCTTCGGGAACGGCTCGACACCCTCGGCGACTCCCTGGTCGTGGTCGGCGGCGACGGGCTGTGGAACGTCCATGTGCACGTGGACGACGCAGGTGCCGCCGTGGAGGCGGGCGTCGAGGCCGGGCGGCCGTACCGGATCAGGATCACCCACTTCGCCGTCGGCGACGTCCACACGGGCGGGGAACGGCCGCCGCGCGAACCGGCGCAGCGGGCCGTCGTCGCCGTGGTGCCCGGCGAGGGGCTGGCCGGGCTGTACGCCGAGGCGGGCGCCACCACCGTCCTCGCCCGCCCCGGTGAGCCGCCCGCCAGCGGGGAGCTGGCCCAGGCGCTCCGGCGCGCGCACGCCCGCGAGGTCGTCCTGCTGCCCAACGACGCCGAACTGCGCCACACGGCCGCCGCGGCCGCCGAGCAGGTACGCGCCGAGGGCGTCCGGGTCGCCCTGATCCCGACCCGCTCGGCGGTCCAGGGCATCGCCGCGCTGGCCGTGCACGAACCGGAGCGCCGGTTCGACGAGGACGTGGTCCAGATGACCTCGGCCGCCGGTGCCACCCGGTACGCCGAGGTGCTCGTCGCCGAGCGCCAGTCGTGGACCACGGCCGGGATCTGCCAGGCCGGGGACGCACTCGGGCTGATCGACGGCGACGTCGCCGTGATCGGCCCCGACCTCACCGGCACCGCCGAGACCGTGCTCGACCGCATGCTCCAGGCCGGCGGAGAGCTGGTCACCCTGGTCGTCGGCGACGACGCCCCCGAGGCCGTCGCCGACCGCCTCGAAGCCCGCGTCCGCGAGTCCTACCTCGCCGTCGACACCGTGGTCTACCGGGGCGGCCGGCAGGGCGCGCCGCTGCTCATCGGCGTGGAGTGAGCGGCCGGGGTCACTCCCCGTCCAGCAGACGGGACGCCGTCTCGCGCCGGAGGCGGACCGTTTCGTCCGTGGCGTCGGCGCCCTCGTAGGCCGCGAGGACGGCACGCGCGCGTGCCCGTGCCTCGGCCGTCCGCCCCAGCTCGGCCTCCAGCGCGGCGGCGGCCAGTTCGGCGCCGGTGCGGCCGTGCAGGCCGTCCGTGCCGAGGGTGGCGAACAGCGCGGCCGACCGCTCCAGCTCCGCCAGCGCCTCCCCGCGCTCCTGTGCCACCGCGGCCAGCAGTTCGCCGAACTGGCGGTGCGTGTGCGCGAGTTCGGTGGTCAGCCGGGCCTCCTCCAGCGAGTCGTCCGCCTCCGCCAGCGCCTCCCCGCACACCCGCGCCGCCCGCGCCATCAGCGCCCGCGCGCCCGGCACCCCCGCCTCCAGCCGGGGCGCCAGCCAGGCACGGGCTCGCAGCGCACGCACGGTGAAGTACGGGTTGCCCAGCGCCTCCCACAGCTCGCCCGCCCGTACGTACGCCCGGTCCGCCTCCGCGGGGAGATCCGCCTCGGCCAGGGACTCCCCGGCCAGGTGGGCCAGCGTGGCGTGGTCCTGCTGCTCCGGCCAGTGCTCGGCGATGCCGGCCGCCAGCAGCCGGTGCTCGGCCGCCTGACGGTGCTCGCCCAGCTCGCTCAGGCAGTCCCCGAGCCACCAGCGGGTCTGCACCAGCGCGCCGTCCCCGTGCACCTCGGCCGACAGCTCGGTGAGCGCCGACTCCAGCACCTCGGCCGCCTCCGTCCAGCGCCCCTGGCGCAGCAGCAGCCCGCCCAGCAGATGCCGGCCCCAGGCGCCGAAGGTTCCGCTCTCGCCCGCCTCGTCCGCCCAGTGCGCGGCCTGGAGGGCATGCCCGGCCGCCTCCTCGGTGCCGCCCCGCGCCCCGATCAGCTCCGCGAGCTGAAGATGGAGCT
>NZ_WWKH01000157.1:0-1510 GCF_009865595.1 Streptomyces sp. SID1328
CCCCGTCCGGAGAGGATCAGCATGAAGTCCCGTCTGTTCAAGGTCATCAACCCGCCCCTCGGCACCACTGGCCCGATCTACTTCCGCCGCGCCGAGCCGGACGGCACGGTGATCCAGCTCTCCGTCGGCGGCCGCACCGCCACTGTTCTCTTCAGCGGCTACCCGGTGGGCAGCGGCGTGTTCGCCGCCGAGATCACCGACTGCTGCCTCTGAGCGCCGCTCTCGCCCGCCGCTCCGGGGGCGCGGGTTATCTAGGGTCCCTTGAGCTATCAGGCATGTGCGGCAAGTGGGGCGGGAGACCAAGTGCTGACGAGTATCCGAGGGGTGTCAGGCATGTACGGCACGCTGTTCAGCTGCCTCGATAGCTGTGTCTGAGGCCGACATGGCAGGTACCCGCTGGCAGGATTGGAGGCGTAGGGCAAGGGGGCATGATCCGGTGCCGAACCATTTCAGGGCGTCGGTCAGCGCACGCTGTGGCGCCGCAACTCAACAGGCGGAGATAGGGCGATGGCACAGGGCACGGTGAAGTGGTTCAACGCTGACAAGGGCTTCGGTTTCATCACCCAAGATGACGGGGGCCCGGATGTTTTCGTGCACTTCAGCGCCATCCAGTCCAGTGGCTACAAGGCACTGGAGGAGAACCAGCGGGTTGAGTACTCGATCACCCAAGGCCCGAAAGGGCCCCAGGCGGAGAACGTGGTTCCCCAACGTTGAGGCGTGCCGGACTAACGACCTTGGGAGCGATTGGCCCGGTAAGGCGGGTGCCTGGCTCGGCGGACGGGTGCGCATGAGATCTTTCTTTTCATGAGTACACCACCAGACGGATTGCCTATCTACCGAGTCTTGACCGGCCCGGACGACGCCGCGTTCTGCCATCGTGTGAGCGAAGCGATAGCTCTTGGCTACGAACTGCACGAGGGCCCTGCGGTCACTTTCAACGGTGAGAGGGTCATCGTCGCCCAAGCGGTGGTATGGCCAGCACAACCCTAGGACTTATGGTCGCGGTCTGCCCGTGACACGAGAAGGACCGTACGGGTTAGGCGAGTTGTGACGCTTGCCTGGGCCCGTGCGGCCTGTTCCCATCTGTCCGGGGTCTCCCGTGCACACTTCGGCGAGTTACTCGAAGAACTTGCTCAGCGTTGGGAGGCTGCGCGTGAGTCGGCGCTGCGCCAGCGGCGCGGCCAGGACCGGCGTTGGGCGGCAGGTGCCGGACCGAAGCGGCGGCTGGTCTTCCTGGACCGACTGCTGGTTACGCTGGTGCACCTGCGGCTCGGTCTGCCGCATGCGGCGCTCGCCGAGCTGTACGTGGTGGACCGCTCCACCATCTCGAACGCGGTTCGCGAGGTCCGGCCGCTGTTGGCGGCCCGCGGCTTCGCCGTACCCGACCGCCCCGGCATCCGGTTGCGCACGCTGGAAGACCTATTCGCCTACGCCGACGCCGAGGGCGTCGAGCTGCGGATCGACGGCACCGAGGTCCAGGTCCGCCGTCCGAAAGCCGGCCGTCCGGGTC
>NZ_WWKH01000158.1:0-1713 GCF_009865595.1 Streptomyces sp. SID1328
CGCACCGCGTCGAGGCCCTCGCCCGCCTCGCCGAGAAGGGCACCCCCCTCCCCGAGGCGCCGGACGCCCAGCGGGCGGCCACCGCGCCCGGCACCCATCCGCTGGACGGCGTGGCCCACCACTTCGGCCGGCTCCATGCCCTCGCCGACCCCTCCGGCGAGGCGTCGGTCACCCTGCACGCGGCGCTGCCCGCCCTCCCCGTCCATCTGCGACGGCTGCTGGCGCGCCGGGACACCCAGCAGATCCAGCTGACCGGACTCGGCACCGACGCGGCGCTGGCCGGCGGCGGTACCGCGGCGGTCGTCGACTTCCTGCACCGCTACTTCCCCGTACCCAGCCCCTTCGAGCGCGGCCCCGGAGCACCTTCGGCGCCCGTCGACTCCTCGCGGAAGGTGGTCCCTCAGAGGTGAGCACGGCCAATCCCGAGGCGTCGGCGCCGCTCCAGGCGTACCGGGCCGTCGTCCCCGCCGTGGTCAGACGCCGGGTGGCGCGCAAGGTGCCGACCGGTCTGCGCGCGGCGCTGAAGCGGCTGCTGCGGCGGCTGCACGCCCTCGGCTTCCTCACCCGGCGGCTGCGCGCCGTGCGCGCCCGGCGCCGCTGGCCCCAGCTCCGTACCTTCGAGCGGGGTCCCGGACTCGCGGCCGTGCCCGGCAACCGGATCGCCGTGGTGCGGTCCGCCGTCTCCCCGCTGGAGCTGCGCGAGGACAATCTGGAACGCGTGGTGAGCGCCCTGGAGCGGGCCGATGTCGACCACTTCGTGATCCGGGGCACCAGCGACCTGCGCTCGTGCGTCGCCGTCTCGGCGGCCGACCGCGAGCAGGTCGCGGAGCTGCTCGGCCGGTTTGGCGCCGCGGGGCCCGTCTACGTACAGCCGCGCCGGGGCGAGTCCGCCGCCGGGCAGGCGGTGCTGTGCGGCTCGCGGCATGCCGCGCGAGCGGCGCGGGAGGCGGACGTGCTGCGCGTCGGCTCGGTCTGGAGCCACCCCGCCAAGACCCTGGTGCTGGGCCTGGAGCACGGCTGCGACCTGGAGTTCTGGCAGCCCGGCGAGGACCGTCTTGTCGCCCCGCGGCCCAACCGGATCACCGAGGAGGTCGCGTTCGGCGAGCCCCTGGTCACCCTGCCCGCCAGCAGGCTGACCAGCTTCGCCGCGCCGCCCACCCGCCGCACCCGGCCGGTGCGCACCCTCGCGGCCAGTGCCGAGCGCCTCCCGGAGGACGTCCGGTTCCCCATCGACGCCGTCTACACCTGGGTCGACGGCAGCGACCCCGCCTGGCTGCGCCGCCGTGCCGCCCACGGCGACACGGGCTACCACGCGGAGTCCGCCAACGCGGCCCGGTACATCAGCCGCGACGAACTGCGCTACTCCCTGCGCGCGCTGGAGCAGAACGCGCCCTGGATCAGGCGCGTCCACCTGGTCACGGACCGGCAGCGCCCGGCCTGGCTCGACGACAGCCATCCCCGGATCACCGTGGTCGACCACTCCGAGATCTTCGACGACCCCGCCGCGCTGCCCACCTTCAACTCACACGCGATCGAGAGCCGGCTGCATCACATCAAGGGCCTGTCCGAGCACTTCCTTTACTTCAACGACGACATGTTCCTCGGCCGCCCGGTCACCCCGCAGGACTTCTTCCTCTCCAACGGGATGAGCCGCATCTTTTTCTCCCCGTCCCAGGTCCCGCACTGGGGGAACCCGACGGTGGACCGCCCGGT
>NZ_WWKH01000159.1:0-4022 GCF_009865595.1 Streptomyces sp. SID1328
GACCTGGTCGGGTTCTTCGTCAACACCCTCGTGCTGCGCACCGACCTCTCCGGTGACCCGACGTTCCGGGAACTCCTCGGCCGGGTCAAGGAGTTCGACCTCGCCGCGTTCAGTCACGGGGACATCCCGTTCGAGCGGCTGGTGGAGGCGGTCAACCCCGAACGCTCCGCCGACCACCACCCGCTCTTCCAGACCATGCTGGTCCTCCAGAGCCAGGAGCGGGCCGGGATCGACCTGCCCGGCGTCACCAGCCGTGACCGCTCCGGACACACCGGGATCAGCAAGTTCGACCTGACCTTCTCGCTCACCGAGAACGCGGCCTCCGCCGACCGGACCGAGCCCGCCCTGGGCATCGGCGGCTACCTCGAGTACGCCACCGACCTCTTCGACGAGGCCACCGCCCGCGACCTGTGCGACCGGTTCGCCCGCGTCCTCACCGAGGCCGTGCGGCACCCCGACCGGCGCCTCGGCGACCTCGACCCGCTCGGCCCCGGCGAGCGCGACCGCCTCCTCGCCCAGGGCCACGGCACCCACCGCCCGCTCCCCGCGCTCACCGCACCGGAAGCGGTCCGCGAATGGGCCGCGCGTACCCCGGACGCCACCGCCGTACGGGACACTGACACCAGCCTCACCTACGCCGAACTCGACGACCGGGCCGATGCGTTGGCCCACGTACTGCGCGAGCGCGGCGCCGGGCGCGAGACGCTGGTCGCGCTCGCCCTGCCGCCGTCCGTCACCTCCGTCGTCGCCATGCTGGCCGTCCTGCGCGCCGGAGCCGCCTACCTGCCCGTGGACCCGCGCTACCCGGCCACCCGCATCCGGCACATGGTCACCGACGCCCGCCCGGTCCTGCTGCTCACCACACACGACGTCCACGAGACGCTCCCGCCCACCGACGTACCGTGGCTCGACCCGGACCAACACGTCGCGGGCAGAAGCGGGTCGGGACAGCCGCTCCACCCCGCCGACCCGGCGTACGTCATTTACACCTCCGGCTCCACCGGCCGGCCCAAGGGCGTGACCGTGCCGCACGGCGCGCTCGCCAACCACATGGCCTGGATGGCGGGGCACCTCTCGCTGACGCAGGGCGACCGGGTCCTGGCACGTACCTCCACCAGCTTCGACGCCTCCGTGTGGGAGCTGTGGCTGCCGCTGATGAACGGCGCCGAGGTGTGCGTGCTGCCCGACGGGGTCAATCAGGACCCGCGGGCGCTGGTCGACTGGATGGGCCGGTTCGGCGTCACCGTCGCCCAGTTCGTGCCCTCGCACCTCGCGCTCGTCCTCGCCGAGGCCGCCGCCGCGGCACCGCTGCCCGCGCTGCGCGCCGTCCTGTGCGGCGGCGAACCGCTGCCCCGCGCCCTCGCCGACGACATCGCCCGCACCTGGCACGCCGAGGCGCACAACCTGTACGGCCCGACCGAGGCCACCATCGACGCCACCGCCCACCGCGTCCCCGAGGACGCCGAGGGCCACGCGGCGGACACCGTGCCGATCGGCCGGCCCGTCGACACCATGCGCGCCTACGTCCTCGACACCCGGCTGCGCCCCGTACCGGCCGGGGTCACCGGCGAGCTGTACCTCGCCGGGCCCAACCTGGCGCGCGGCTACCTGGGGCGCCCCGGCCTGACCGCCGAGCGCTTCGTCGCCGACCCGTTCCACACCGACGGTGCGCGCATGTACCGCACCGGCGACCTCGTCCGGTGGAACCGGCACGGGCTGATCGAGTACGTGTCCCGCGCCGACGACCAGGTCAAACTCCGGGGTTTCCGAATCGAGCTGGGTGAGGTCGAGGCCGCGCTCCTCGCCCGTCCCGGCGTCACCTCGGCCTGCGCCGTCATCCGCGAGGACGCCCCCGGAAGGCGCCGGCTGGTGGCCTACGCCGTCACGGCCGACGGCGCCCCGCGCGCCCGCACCCTGCGCGACGACCTCGCCGAGACGCTGCCGCACTACATGGTGCCCGGCGCCGTCGTCGTCCTGGACGAACTCCCGCTGCTGCCCAACGGCAAGGTGAACCGGCGCGCGCTGCCCGAACCCGAGCCGGAGACCGAGACCTCGGTGGTGCCCGGCCGGGGCACCCCGCAGGAGGAACTCCTCGCCGGGATCTTCGCCGACGTGCTGCACCGCCCCGCCGTCGGCCCGCACGACAGCTTCTTCGACCTCGGCGGCCACTCCCTGCTCGCCATGCGCGTCGTCAGCCGAATCCGCGCCGTCCTCGGGGCGGAGGTCGCGGTGCGCACCCTCTTCGAGCACCCGACCGTCGCCGGACTCGCCCGCGCCCTGGACACACCCGGCCGGGTCCGCCCCGCCGTCCTGCCCGCCGCTCACCGCCCCGAGCCGCTGCCGCTGTCCTACGCCCAGTTGCGGCTGTGGTTCCTCAACCGGCTGGAGGGGCCCAGCTCCACGTACAACATCCCGCTCGTCCTGGAACTGGACGGCGCTCTCGATCCGGCCGCCCTCCGGGCCGCGCTCGGCGATGTCATCGAGCGGCACGAGGCGCTGCGCACGGTGTTCCCCGAGCGGGACGGCGTGCCGCACCAGAGGGTCCTGCCCGCCGAGGCGGCCACGCCCGCGCTGCCCGTGGTGAGCACGGCACCGGCCGACATGGACGCCACCGTGCTGGCCGCCGTGCGGGAGACGTTCGACGTCACCGCCGACCTGCCGCTGCGGGCTCTGCTGCTGCGCTCGGCGCCCGAACACCATGTGCTGGTCCTCGTCGTCCACCACATCGCGGGTGACGGCTGGTCCCTCGCTCCGCTCGCCCGCCACCTCGGCACCGCCTACCGGGCCCGCCTCGAAGGCGCCGAGCCGGGGCTCACCCTCGGCACCCCGCTCCAGTACGCCGACTACACCCTCTGGCAGCGAGCCCTCCTCGGCGACGGTCAGGGCGACGCCGAGGACGACGGCGTACTGCGCGGACAGCTCGACCACTGGAACACCGCGCTCGCCGGGATGCCCGGCCTGATCGACCTCCCGCTGGACCGGCCCCGCCCGGCCGCCGTCGACCCCCGGGGCGGTGTCCACACCTTCGAGGTGCCCGCCGAACTGCACACCCGGCTCAGGCGACTGGCAAGGGAATCGGGCACCAGCCTCTTCATGGTGCTCCAGGCGGCCGTGGCCACCCTGCTCCACCGGCACGGCGCCGGCGACGACATCCCGCTCGGCTCACCCGTCGCGGGCCGCACGGACGAGGCGCTGGAGGACCTGGTCGGGTTCTTCGTCAACACCCTCGTGCTGCGCACCGACCTGTCCGGACGCCCCACCTTCCGCGAACTGCTTGTCCGGGTGCGTGAGTTCGACCTCGCCGCCTACGCCAACCAGGACGTGCCCTTCGAGCGGCTGGTGGAGCACCTCAACCCGGTCCGGGCCCGTGACCACCACCCGCTGTTCCAGACCACGGTGGTGCTGCAGAACCAGGACGGCGTCCGCCCCGACCTGCCCGGACTCACCGTCGAGGACCGGCTCGTGCACAACGGGCTGAGCAAGTTCGACCTCACCTTCGCCTTCACCGAGGAGCGGGACGGCGGCCTCGGCGCCGGGGTCGAGTACGCCACCGCCCTGTTCGACCGGAGCACGGTCGAGAACCTCACGGCCCGGCTGCTGCGCCTGCTGGAGCGGGTCGCCGCCGAACCCGGACGACCGGTCATCGAGCACGACCTGATGACACCGGACGAGCACACCCGCGTCTCCCGCTGGGGCACCGGCCGCGCCCTGCCCGCCACCGACGAGCCCGCCGTCCTGCCCGCGCTGTTCGCGGCCCAGGCCGCGCGCACCCCGGACGCGGTGGCCGTCACCACCGACGACGCCTCCCTCACCTACGCCGAACTCGACGCCCTCTCCGCCGAACTCGCCGCCGCTCTCGCGGGCCTCGGCGTCGGCCCCGAGACCGGCGTCGGCGTACTGCTCGGCCGCTCCCCGGCCGTCGTGACCGCCTCTCTCGGCACCGTCCGCGCGGCCGGGGCCTATGTCCCGCTCGACGCCCGCTGGCCCGAGGAGCGGCTCCACCAGGTCGCCGGGGCCGCGGG
>NZ_WWKH01000017.1:0-1989 GCF_009865595.1 Streptomyces sp. SID1328
AACCGTAGCAGTGCCCGCCGAGCGTCGGCCGAGCACGTCGGTCCCCGGTGCGAGAGTGATCCGTCAGCAGCGGAGCCAGTGGAGGAGGTGGTTCACCCGGCCGCCCAGTAGGCGGCGGCTGGAGACACCCGCTTCGGTCCGCGCCCCCCACTCGCTGACCGTCAGCGCGCCGTTTCCTCCTGCCGGCCGACCCCCTTGATCAAGTCGGCCGCCTTCTCCGCCGCCATGATGACCGGCGCGTTCGTGTTGCCCCGAGTCACCGACGGGAACACCGACGCGTCCACCACCCGCAGCCCCGGCACCCCGAGCACCCGCAACTCCGGGTCGACCACCGAGCCGATCGCGCAGGTCGACGTCGGGTGGTAGAGCGTCTGCCCGGCCCGCTGTGCCCACGCGAGCAGGTCCGCACCGGAGTCGGAGGCGGGTGCGTCGAAGGGGGTCGTGACCAGGTCGGAAACCGCCGGCTGGGCCGCTATCTCCAGCGCGATCCTGATCCCGGCGACGATGACCTCCCGGTCCTCCGGCGTGGTCAAGTAGTTGTGCACGATCCGGGGCGCCGCGTCCGGGCGTGGGGAACGCAGGGTCACCGAGCCCCGGCTGGTAGGGGCGAGGACGCACGGGCCGAAGGCGAAGCCGTGCTCCGCGGCCGCGCCCAGGCCCTCCTGGTGGAACAGGACCGGGGCCGCGTGGAACTGGACATCCGGGGCGTCGAGTTCGTCCCGGCTGCGGAAGAAGCCGCCCGCCTCACCGATGTTGGAGGTCAGCGGCCCGCGCCCCTCGCTCTGGAGCAGCGCCGCGTTCTCCTCGGTCGCCGCCGCGATCAACGACTCGGTGTCCGTGCGGTAGTTGAGCAGCGCCATGTAGTGGTCCTGAAGACCAGCGCCGACCGGCAGATCCCGCACCACCCCGATCCCGAACGCGGACAGCACCGCCCCCGGCCCGATCCCGGACAGCATGAGCAGCTTCGGCGACTCGTACGCCCCCGCCGAGAGGATCACTTCCCGCTCCGCGCGCACCACTTCGACCGTGCCGCCGCGCTCCACCTCCATGCCCACCGCGCGGCCGCCCTCGGTCACCACCCGGTGGGCGCGCGCCGAGGACAGCACGGTCAGGTTCGGCCGCCGCAGCGCCGGATGCAGATAGGCGACGGCGGCGCTGCACCGCATGCCGCCGCGCTGCGTCAACTGGTAGCGCCCGACGCCTAATTGGCGCTCACCGTTGAAGTCGTCGTTCGTCTTGTACCCGGCCTGCACCGCCGCGTCCACGAAGGCCGTGGCGAGCGGATGTCCGGACCGCCCGTCGCTGACCGTCAACGGCCCGCCCGTACCGTGGAATTCGTCCTCACCGCGCTCGTTGTCCTCCGCGCGCCGGAAGTACGGGAGTACGTCGGCGTACGACCACCCCACGGCCCCGCCCGCCGCCCAGCCGTCGTAGTCGGCACGGGCGCCCCGGATGTAGATCATCGCGTTCATGGAGCTGGAACCGCCGAACACCCGCCCCCGGGGCAGGTAGGTCCGCCGGGCGCCGATGCCCGGTTCGGGCTCGCTGTCGAGGTCCCAGTCCAGCTCGGTCTTCATCAACTGCGGGAAAGCGGCCGGGACATGGATCTCGGGCGCGGTGTCGGGACCGCCCGCCTCGATCAGCGCCACCCGCACCTCGGGGTCCTCCGACAGCCGCGCGGCCAGCACGCAGCCCGCCGATCCGGCACCGACGACCACGTAGTCGTACGAACTCATTCCATCTCCTTCTGCCGAAGCGGGAGTTGTGCAGAGGACGGGCCGAGGACACTGGTGAGGAAACCGAGTTGATCGGCCAGCGCGCGTTCCTGCCAGGGTCCGTCGTAGACGTCGAAATGGTCCAGGGGGTACTCGGCCAGCCGTGCCCGCGGACCCGCCCGGCGGGCGGTGCGGCGGGCGGCGCCGGGCGGGGCGACCCGGTCGTGCAGTCCGACCTGGAACAGCACCGGGCAGGCCAGCCGTCCGGCGTGGA
>NZ_WWKH01000160.1:0-1055 GCF_009865595.1 Streptomyces sp. SID1328
TACGTCTTCGACGCCTCCACCTTCGAGATCTGGGCCCCGCTGCTGCACGGCGGCCGGATCGTCGTCGCACCCGAGGGCGTGCTGGACGCCCGCGCGCTGGACGACGCGGTGCACACCCACGGGGCCACGGCCGTCTTCATGACGACCGCCCTGTTCAACGTGATCGCCGAGACCGACCCCGGCGCCTTCACCGGTCTGCGGTTGGTCTGCGCCGGCGGTGAGCTGGCCTCCCCGGACGCCATGCAGCGGGTCGCGGCCCTCGCGCCCGACACCCGCGTCCTGCACGTGTACGGCCCCACCGAGACCACCACCTTCGCCACCCGCTACCCGGTGGCCGCCGGCCTGCCCGCCGGGCCGCCGCCCATCGGCCGCCCGCTGGACGGCATGCGCCTGCACGTCCTGGACGACTCGCTGCGGCCCGTACCGCCGGGCGTGGTGGGGGAGCTGTACCTCGCCGGACACGGTGTGGCGCGCGGCTACACGGGCCGCCCCGGCCTGACGGCCACCCGCTTCGTCGCCGACCCGTTCGACGCGGCGGGCGGCCGGATGTACCGCACCGGCGACCTGGTCCGCTGGACCCCGGACGGGCAGATCGCCTACGTCGGCCGGTCCGACGGCCAGGTGAAGCTGCGCGGTTACCGGATCGAGCTGGGCGAGATCGAGAACACCCTCGCCTCCTGCCAGGGCGTCGCGGACGCCTTCGCCGTGGTCCGCGAGGACACACCGGGCGACCGCCGCCTCGTCGCCTACGTGGTCCCCGCGAGCGGCGCCGGCCCCGACCCGGCCGACCTCGCCCGCGCCGTCGGCCGGTCCCTGCCCGCCTACATGGTGCCCAGCGCCATCGTCCCGCTGGACGCGCTCCCGCTCACCCCCAACGGCAAGGTCGACCGGCGCGCGCTGCCCGTCCCCGAGTACGCGCCGGTGAGCGGACGCCCGGCCCGTACCGCACGCGAGGAGATCCTCTGCGGACTCTTCGCCGACGTGCTCGGGCTGGACGCGGCCGGTCCCGACGACGACTTCTTCGCCCTCGGCGGCCACTCCCTGCTCGCCACCCG
>NZ_WWKH01000161.1:0-469 GCF_009865595.1 Streptomyces sp. SID1328
CCGCTGCGCCAGCAGCGCCGCCGCTCCCCCTCGGCCGTGCGCACGGTCACCCACAGCTCGATCGGGCCGGGCAGGGCGCCCTCGGCCAGCACATGGGTGAGCGCGTTCTCCAGCTCCTCCACCCCCTGGGCGAGGAGTTCGCCGAGCGGCCGCCCGAGCGCGGCGGAGCGGCCCACGCCCAGGGCGCGGGCGGCGTGCGCGTTGACGACGGCCGGGCGCAGGTCGGCGTCGATGAGGACGACTCCCCAGGAGGCGTCCTCGAACAGGGCCTCGCTCAGCGCGATGGACCGCTCCAGGTCGATCTGCGTGTGCACCTCGCTGAACGCGCAGTACAGGCCCGCCGGGCGGCCGTCCGGACCGCGTACGGCCGCCGACTGGGTGCGCACCAGAACCCGGCGGCCGTCCTTGGTGACGAGGGCGAACTCGTGGACCTGGCGGCCGGGGGCGCGCATCGCGGACCGCAGCCGCT
>NZ_WWKH01000162.1:0-409 GCF_009865595.1 Streptomyces sp. SID1328
GGAGCCCCGCCCAGCAGCGCGCCGAGCGCGAGCGAACAGCCCAGCAGCGCACCCGTCTTGCCCTCCGCCATCACCCGGTACTCCTCAGGCGTCACCGCTTCCGGGCCGGTCCAGGGCCGTGAGGCGAACAGCAGGTCGTCGGCCTGCCCCCGCATCACGTCGGCCAGCGCGCCCGAGAGCAGCCGCACCCCGCCGGGGACATCGGCCAGGACGCCGACGGCCAGCGCGAACAGGGCGTCCCCGGCGAGAACGGCGGGACCCGTGCCGTACGCCTTCCACAGTGCCGGGCGGCCGCGCCGGGTGGCGTCGCCGTCCATGATGTCGTCGTGCAGCAGCGAGAAGGCGTGCACCAGCTCCACCGCGACCGCGCCGGGCACCCCCGCCCCGGCATCGGCACCGGCCGCCCGCG
>NZ_WWKH01000163.1:0-1356 GCF_009865595.1 Streptomyces sp. SID1328
GTGCTGGACGCCGATCCGCTTGCGGAACACCCAGTAGGTCCAGCCCTGGTAGAGCAGCACCAGCGGGGTGGCGAACCCGGCGACCCAGGTGATGATCCCGAGTGTGTACGAGCCGGCGGCCGCGTTGGCCGCGGTCAGGCTCCAGGCCGCGTTCCGGCTGGAGGGCATCACCTGCGGGAACAGGGCGAGGAAGAGCATCGCGGTGGACGCCACCACGCTCAGCCCGGAGGCGACGAACGCCCGCCCTTCGCGGGCGCCGAAGTTGAAGCCCAGCGACACCAGCACCGCGAGCACGGCGACGGCCTCGGCGATCAGGCTGCGCACATTGCCGGTGCCGAGCTGGGTCCAGGTCAGGAACGCCAGCAGCAGCAGGGCGGTCAGCACGCCGGCGGTCTGCGCCAGGTGCCGCGCCCGGTGCCGGATGCTGCCCACCGTCTTCAGCGAGGCGAACACCGCGCCGTGGAAGGTGAAGAGCACGGTCGTGGTCACGCCGCCCAGCAGCGCGTACGGCTGGACCAGTTCGGTGAGGCCGCCGTGGTACTCGTGGTCGGCGCCGATCGGCAGGCCATGGACCATGGCGGCGAACAGCACGCCCCACAGGAAGGCCAGCACCAGCGAGGTGGCGAAGACGATCGCCTCCCAGTTGCGCTTCCACCGCTCGCCGTCGCGCTTGTGCCGGTACTCGAAGGCCACACCGCGAAGGATCAGGCAGAGCAGGACGACGAACATCGGCAGGTAGAAGCCGCTGAACATCGTGGCGTACCAGTCGGGGAAGGCGGCGAAGGTCGCGCCGGCCGCGGTGACCAGCCAGACCTCGTTGCCGTCCCAGACGGGGCCGATGGTGTTCAGCAGGACGCGGCGCTCGGTCTCCCCGCGGGCGAGCACCCGGGTCAGGATGCCCACGCCGAAGTCGAAGCCCTCCAGGAAGAAGTAGCCGACCCACAGCAGGGCTATGACGAAGAACCAGAGGTCATGGAGATGCACGGTTCCGGACTCTCTCTAACTGATCAGTAGGCGAAGGCGAGCGGCTTGTCGGCGTCCCTCGGGGAGCCTTCGAGCGTGGAGTCCCCGCCGAGCGTGATGTCCCTGAGCGGTGGCCGCTCGGAGGTGACCGGTCCGCCGCCCGCGTACTTCACCAGCAGCCTGAGTTCGACCACGGCGAGCGCGATGTACAGCAGGCTGAACCCGGTGAGCGTCACGAGCTGTTCGGTGAGCGAGACGTTCGGGGAGACCGCGTCCACGGTGCGCAGCAGTCCGGTGACGGCCCAGGGCTGACGGCCCATCGCGGTGAAGATCCAGCCGAAGGAGTTGGCGATCACCGGGAAGGCCAGGGTGAGGATGCCGGCCCGCCAGGCC
>NZ_WWKH01000164.1:0-344 GCF_009865595.1 Streptomyces sp. SID1328
GGCGCGGTGCCCCGGCGGCCGAGGAACTGGCCCCGGCCGCGATCGAGAGCGCGGAGGCGGCTTCCAGCGGCACCGGCCGACGACGGGGCCGTCCCGCCGAGGTCGGGGACGGCGTGGCGGCGGAGGGTGCCGTGATGACGGCGGCCGAGCACGCTGCCGGAACCGCCGCTTCGAATACGGGACTTGGTGGCGCGGTGCCGCCGCAGGGCGTTCCGGTGCCCGCCGGGCATCGGGCTCCGCAGGGCGCCGGTGAGCAGGCGGCGCTGCCGCCCGCGCTTCCCGCGCCGAGCGCGGACGGTGCACCGGCCGAGGATGCCCAGCCGACCGGGCGGCGCCGCCGTGCC
>NZ_WWKH01000165.1:0-253 GCF_009865595.1 Streptomyces sp. SID1328
GACCGCGCCGGGCACCCCCGCCGTCCCCGCCACACCCGACTTCGCCCCGGCCTCCGCCTCCGGCTGGCCCAACGCCCAGAGCTGGCCGAACGCGGCGGGCGCGGGGGCACCGGCACCGCTGGGCTAGCGCGTCCGGGCGGTACTCACCCCCGCCCCGGCGACGCAGCGCTCGGCCGCCGCCCCGCCGGCCCGGCACCTGGGCACACCGGCCCTGCCCAGCCGGTCCGAATGGCAGCACCACCTGCGCCCTGGC
>NZ_WWKH01000018.1:0-1720 GCF_009865595.1 Streptomyces sp. SID1328
GCCCGCCGGAGCGGCCCGCCCGGCCCGCGCCCGCCCGTACCCGCGCCGCCACCCGCACTCCGCGGGCCACGGTCACCGAAACACCTACCGCAACCGAGGGTTGAACCTCCGAAAGGACAGCAGAACCATGGCGAACACCGAAACGGCACTGAAAGAGGCGCTCACCTCCATCGAGGGTGCCAGCGGCGTCGCGCTCGTCGACTACACCAGCGGCATGGCGCTGGGCACGCTGGGCGGAAGCAAGACGTTCGACCTGAACGTCGCGGCCGCGGGCAACACCGACGTGATCCGCGCCAAGATGCGCACCATGGAGCACCTGGGGCTCAACGCCGAGATCGAGGACATCCTGATCACGCTGAGCGACCAGTACCACCTGATCCGGCTGCTCAAGGGCCGGGGCGGCAACGGCCTGTTCCTCTACCTGGTGCTGGACGGCCGGGCCAACCTGGCCATGGCCCGGCACCAGCTGAAGCGCATCGAGCAGGACCTGGAGGTCTGAGCCGCCCCGACGCCGTGGCACGGCGGCGGGCCCCGCCGGGGGCCGCGTCGCCCGCCGCGTCGGCCTCCCGCGTCACCGTGTCCGATGTTCGCGCGGCAGGTTGATGAGGCCGCCTGAGACGAGCCTCGAGAGCGCGCCGGTCACTCCACGAAGAGCCCTCGGGCCGAGGCGCGCGCGTCGAACTCCTCCAGCCGGGCCTGCGCGTCCGGCAGCCCGTCGCACAGCGCCTCCAGCAGGACCCGGCCCAGCAGCATCGGCGCGCACGCGGTGTCGAAGGCGAGCCCGGTGCCGACGGCGGCGGGCAGCAGCAGGTCGGAGTACTTGGCGACCGGCGCGAACGCGGAGTCGGCCACCGTGACGATCGTCAGCCCGGCCTCCCTGGCGTACGCGAGGGTGTCCAGCACCTCCCGCGGGTGCCGGGGCAGGGCGAAGCAGAGCAGTGCGGACGCCCCGGCCCGTACGGCGGCGTCGATGCGGTCCTGCACCATCGAGCCGCCCTCGTCGAGCAGCCGGACGTCGGGGTGGACCTTGGCGGCGAAGTAGGCGAAGCCGAACGCCTGCGGGGCGGCGGCGCGCAGGCCCAGCACCAGAAGCGGGCGGGAGGCGGCCAGGACCCGCCCCGCGCGCTCGACCGGGGCGGGGTCCGCGAGGAGTTCGGCGAGGTGGCGCAGGTTCTCGATCTCGGCCTCGACGGCCTGCTGGTACTCGTTGAACGCGCCGTTGTCCGCGGCCGGTTCGGCGGGTACGACCTCGCGCAGATGGCGGCGGAGCGCCGGGTAGCCGTCGAAGCCGAGGGCGACCGCGAACCGGGTGACGGAGGGCTGGCTGACTCCGGCCAGCTCGGCCAGCTCCACGCTGGACAGGAACGGCACGTCGGCGGCGCGGCGCACCATGCTGTGCGCGATCCGGCGCTGGGTGGGCGTGAGCCGGTGCCCCTCGAAGAGCGCCTGCAACCGGTTCGCAGGGCTGTCGCTCGCGCTCATGCCGCGCTCCCCCTCCAGATGTCGTCGGGTCCTGGACGCCCCCGCGCGGAAAGTACGGAGGGTACAGCGCCGGGGCAGGGCGGGGCACCGTCGCCTATTCAGACGCGATATCCCTTGCATACCTTTATACAGCGCGGCGGGCGGCCCGTCAGTCGGCCGACAGATCCTCCGGCGCGGACCGGGCGATACCGGCCAGGGTGTCCAGGGCGGGGCCGAGCACGCCGGCGGGCGGGGAGGC
>NZ_WWKH01000166.1:0-401 GCF_009865595.1 Streptomyces sp. SID1328
ATCTGGACGCGGCGGCCCGGCTGCTCGCCGCCGACCCGGCCGCCGGGCAGCCGCACCTCACCCGCTGGTTCGAGGACGAGCGCCCGCTGCCCGCCACCCCGCACGCCACCGTGGCCACCGCCGCCCAGGCCCTCCTGCACACCCATCGCCACGGCGCGCTCGACCACCTCACCGAGGCCCTGATCGACAGCGGCCACCGCAGAGCCGTCGAACTCCTCGCCGTCCTCGCCGAGGACGAACCCTCCGCCGCCTGCCGCGCCGTCGACCGCTGGGCGAGGGACGAGGACCCCGGCCGCCGGGCCACCGCCCTGGTCCTCGCCCGCCGCACCGCGCCCCACACCGGCACGACCGGCGACCGCACCCTGCTGCGCCGCGCGGCCCGCGCCCTGCTGGCCCGGCCC
>NZ_WWKH01000167.1:0-350 GCF_009865595.1 Streptomyces sp. SID1328
GGCATCGACCCCAAGTCGAAGACCGACACGTACGCGGCGCTGAAGCTGGAGATCGACAACCGCCGCTGGGCGGGTGTGCCCTTCTACCTGCGCACCGGCAAGCGGCTGGGGCGTCGCGTCACCGAGATCGCGGTCGTGTTCAAGCGCGCCCCGCACTCGCCGTTCGACTCCACCGCCACGGAGGAGCTGGGCCAGAACGCGATCGTCATCCGCGTCCAGCCGGACGAGGGCATGACCGTCCGCTTCGGCTCCAAGGTGCCCGGCACCTCCATGGAGATCCGGGACGTGTCGATGGACTTCGCCTACGGCGAGTCCTTCACCGAGTCCAGCCCCGAGGCGTACGAGCGGCT
>NZ_WWKH01000168.1:0-12926 GCF_009865595.1 Streptomyces sp. SID1328
TGGTCTCGCTGGCCCAGGAGCGGGGGCACGGCGGGGCGGTGAGTGCCTCGGAGATGGGGGCCCGCGCCGAGGCGCTGCGCCCGGTGGAGCGGACGGCGCGGCGCGCGCGGGTGGCGGCGTACAACTCGGTGGTGGAGGAGCGGGAGCGGCGCTGAACCCCGGTTCAGTCGGTCATGCCGTGGCGTACGGCCCACAGGGCGGCCTGGGTGCGGTCGGCGAGGTCGAGTTTCATCAGGATGTTGGAGACGTGCGTCTTGACGGTCTTCTCGGAGAGGACCAGGGCGCGGGCTATCTCCCGGTTGGAGCGGCCGTCGGCGATGAGGCCGAGCACCTCGCGTTCCCGTTCGGTGAGTGAACTGCCCCTGCCTTGGCCCGAGTTGGCCTCTTCCTGGGTGAGGAGGGCGTCGGCGACCTCGGGCTGGAGCAGGATGTGCCCGGCGTGCACGGAGCGGATGGCGGCGGCGAGGGCGTCGGGGTCGACGTCCTTGTAGACGTACCCGGCGGCGCCCGCGCGCAGGGCCGGTACGACGGTACGGCGCTCGGTGAAGCTGGTGACGATCAGTACGCGTGCGGGGTTGCCCAGCTCGCTGAGCCTGCGCAGGGCTTCGATGCCGTCGGTGCCCGGCATGAGGACGTCCATCAGGATCACGGCGGGCCGCAGTTCCTCGGCGCGGGCGACCCCCTCGGCGCCGTCGGCCGCCTCGCCGACCACCTCGATGTCGTCCTGCACCTCCAGGAAGGTGCGCAGGCCACGGCGGACGACCTGGTGGTCGTCGACGAGCAGCACCCTGATCGGCTCAGCCACCGGGCACCTCCATCTCGATCGCGGTGCCCTTGCCGGGCGCCGATTCCACGGTGAGTGTGCCGCCTGCGCCGTCGGCCCGGTCCCGCATGGAGACGAGGCCGAGATGGCGGCCGGCCCGGCGGACGGCGGTGGGGTCGAAGCCGCGGCCGTCGTCGGTGATGCGCAGGACGGCTCCCCGGCCGCGCCGTGCCACGTCGACGTGGACGTTCTCGGCGCCGGAGTGGCGCAGGGCGTTGTGCAGGGCTTCCTGGGCGACGCGCAGCAGGGCTTCCTCCTGGGCGGCGGGCAGGGCGCGCAGGCCGTGGCCGGTGAAGGTGACGCGGGCGGTGTGGGCGCGGTCGAGGACCTGGATCTGGGTGCGCAGCGTGGCGAGCAGGCCGTCCTCGTCCAGGGCGGCGGGGCGCAACTCGACCACGGCGGCGCGCAGTTCGTCAGCGGCCTCGGCGGCGAGGGCGGCGACCTGGTGGAGTTCCTCCTTGGCGCGGGCGGGGTCGCGGTCCACGAGGGCGGTGGCGGCCTGGGCGGTCAGGCGCAGGGAGAACAGCTTCTGGCTGACGGCGTCGTGGAGTTCGTGGGCGAGGCGGGAGCGTTCCTCTGCGATGGTCAGCTCGCGGCTGCGTTCGTAGAGGCGGGCGTTGGTGAGGGCGATGGCGGCGTGCTGGGCGAGGATGCCGAGCAGGTCCTCGTCCTCCGCCGTGAAGCCGCAACCGCCCTGCGGTCGGGTGCAGTTCTTGTTGGCGAGGAACAGCGCCCCGATGATCTCGTCGCCGTCGCGTACGGGCAGGCCCAGGAAGTCGGCGAGTTCGGGGTGGGCGTCCGGCCAGCCCTCGAAGCGCGGGTCCTCGCGCACGTCGCCGAGGCGGACCGGGCGGCCCTCGCGCAGCATCGCGGCGAGGATGCCGTGCTGGCGGGGCAGCGGGCCGATGGCCTTCCACTGGGCGTCGCTGACGCCGTCCACGACGAACTGGGCGAAGCCCCCGTGGTCGTCCGGGACGCCGAGGCCCGCGTACTGGGCGTCGAGCAGTTCCCGGGCGGAGGCGACGATCGTCTTGAGGACGTCGCGCACCTCCAGATGCCTGCTCATGGCCAGCAGGGCGGCGCTCACCGCGGCGAGACCGGACCGGGGACCTGGGTGCATGCCCTCACGGTACCGGCGTGGCGCGGGGAGGCGGCACGAGGAGGTACAACGCGCGCGCGGGCGGGCGGGCACGCACAGACAGCAGGGTGTCCGGAGAGTTTGCTAACGCAGAGAGACGCTCGATGACCTCCACGTGACATCGATCCCGTACCGGTGTGAGCCCCCGCATAGGGCGCACATCACTTACGAACGGACATAGGAGACAGAGCACCCCAGATGAACGGGGATGATGTGTTGATCTGTCCCGTTTTGCGTGGACCTGATCCACTACCCGGCTTCGTACGTCACATCGTTGCCAGGCCATTTTGCGCCCGCTAAGAATTGCTCCTGTCGCTCAGCGCCGCGGTTCACCCCGCGGCGTTCGTGCTGGAGGAACGGATTTCCCCGGCGGACGCGAGAGCGACCTCCGCGCCAACGAAGAGGTCCATCAAGCCATGCCCAACAGCACCCTGCATCGTCGTCTCAGTCGCCCGCTCGAGAAGTTCTCCGCGCTGAACAAGCAGCACAAGATCGCCATCGCGGGTGTCAGCACCCTCGGTGCCGCCGCCATCGCCCTGTCCGCCGTTCCCGGCGGTGCCACGACCGTGGCCGGTGGTACCCCGGCCGTGGCCGCCAAGCCGGTGGCCGCCGAGCAGAGCCAGACCCGCGACCTGCACGCCACGCTCAGCAGCCCGCTGACGAGCGACAAGGTCAAGCTCGACGCCATCGCGGCCAAGCAGAAGGCCGCCGCCAGGCAGAAGGCCGCCGACGCCGCGAAGAAGGCCGCCGCCGAGCGCAAGGCCGCCGAGTCGCGCTCCGCCAAGAAGGCCGCCGACCGGTCCGCGAAGCGTCCCCAGATGGAGACGGTCGCCGCGAAGACCTACCGCAACAACCTCGACGGCTGGATCCGCCAGTCGCTCGACATCATGCGCGCCAAGGGCATCCCGGGCAGCTACCACGGCCTGCACAAGAACATCATGCGCGAGTCCTCCGGCAACCCCCGCGCCATCAACGGCTGGGACATCAACGCAGTCAACGGCGTCCCGTCCAAGGGTCTGCTCCAGGTGATCCCGCCGACGTTCTCCGCGTACCACGTGAAGGGCACCTCCTGGGACATCTACGACCCGGTCGCCAACATCACCGCCGCCGCCAACTACGCGGCGCACCGGTACGGCACGATCGACAACGTCAACAGCGCGTACTGAGGTCGGCGCGGACCTCTGAGACGACGCGGAAGGGCGGCACCCGAACGGGGTGCCGCCCTTCACGTGCCTCCTCGCAGAGCGAGCGCCGCTACTTGCGCATGACCTCGGGCTCGTGCCGCCGCAGGAAGCGCGAGACGAGGAAGCCGCAGGCCACCCCGAGCGCGATCAGCACGACCATGTCCAGGCTCCAGGCCGCCGCCGAGTGGTCCCACAGCGGGTCGGTACTGGTCGGGTCGTCGGTGTTCGGCGCGATGTTGTTGAAGTCCAGCGTGGTGCCGGCCGCGGCCACCGCCCAGCGGGACGGCATCAGGTACGAGAACTCGTTGACACCGGGCGTGCCGTGCAGGGTGAACAGGCAGCCGGTGAACACGACCTGGATGATCGCGAACATCACCAGCAGCGGCATGGTCTTCTCCGCGGTGCGCACCAGCGACGAGATGACCAGGCCGAACATCATCGAAGTGAAGCCCAGCGCCATGATCGGCAGGCACAGCTCGAACAGCGTCGAGCCGCCGAGGACGAGGCCCCGGTCCGGGATCTCCCGGCTGGCGAAGCCGATCAGACCGACCATGAGGCCCTGGAGCACCGTGACGGCGCCCAGCACCACCACCTTGGACATCAGGTACGCCGAGCGGGACAGGCCGGTCGCGCGCTCCCGCTCGTAGATCACCCGCTCCTTGATCAGCTCGCGGACCGAGTTCGCCGCGCCCGCGAAGCAGGCGCCGACCGCGAGGATCAGCAGGACCGTCGTCGCCGTGCCGTTGGGCACGTGCAGACCCGTTCTGGGGTTGAGCGGGTTGACCAGCAGCCCCTTCTCGTGGTCGATGAGCAGGCTGACCGCGCCGAGCACGGCGGGCAGGATCACCGTCAGCGCCAGGAAGCCCTTGTCGGAGCCGATGACCGCCACGTACCGCCGGACCAGCGTCAGCAGCTGCGAGCCCCAGCTCTGCGGCTTGGGCGGCTTGACCGCCTGCGGCGGGGGCGCGGTGACGGACTGGGCGGCGACCGCGTCGAGGTCGGCGGCGTACATCTGGTAGTGCTGCGAGCCCTTCCAGCGGCCCGCCCAGTCGTAGTCGCGGTAGTTCTCGAAGGCGGAGAAGACGTCGGCCCAGGTGTCGTAGCCGAAGAAGTTCAGCGCCTCCTCCGGCGGGCCGAAGTAGGCCACCGCGCCGCCCGGCGCCATCACCAGCAGCTTGTCGCAGAGCGCCAGCTCGGCGACGGAGTGGGTGACGACCAGGACGGTGCGGCCGTCGTCGGCGAGACCGCGCAGCAACTGCATCACGTCGCGGTCCATACCCGGGTCCAGGCCCGAGGTCGGCTCGTCCAGGAAGATCAGCGAGGGCTTGGTCAGCAGCTCCAGAGCGACCGAGACGCGCTTGCGCTGGCCGCCGGAGAGGGACGTGACCTTCTTGTCCTTGTGGATGTCGAGCTTCAGCTCGCGCAGCACCTCGTCGATACGGGCGTCGCGCTCGGCGGGCGTGGTGTCGGCGGGGAAGCGCAGCTTGGCCGCGTACTTCAGCGCCTTCCGGACGCTCAGCTCCTTGTGCAGGATGTCGTCCTGCGGGACCAGGCCGATGCGCTGGCGCAGCTCGGCGAACTGCTTGTACAGGTTCCGGTTGTCGTAGAGCACCTCGCCCTCGTTGGCGGGGCGGTAGCCGGTGAGCGCCTTGAGCAGGGTGGACTTGCCGGAGCCGGACGGGCCGATGACCGCGATCAGGGACTTCTCGGGGGCGCCGAAGGAGACGTCCCGCAGGATCTGCTTGCCGCCGTCGACGGTGACGGTGAGGTGGCGGGCGGAGAAGGACACCTCACCGGTGTCGACGAACTCCTCCAGGCGGTCGCCGACGATGCGGAAGGCCGAGTGGCCGACACCGACGATGTCGTCCGGGCCGAGGACCGCGGTGCCGCCCTTGGCGATGGGCTGGCCGTTGACGTACGTGCCGTTGTGCGAGCCGAGGTCGCGGATCTCGAAGCGGCCCTCGGGGGTGGTCTGGAACTCGGCGTGGTGCCGGGAGACCTGGAGGTCGGAGACGACGAGGTCGTTGTCCAGCGAACGGCCGATGCGCATCACGTGGCCGAGGGAGAACTGGTGGAACGTGGTCGGGCTGCGGTCGCCGTGGGCCGGCTGCTCCGGCGCGGCGGGAGTGCCGCCCTGCTGGTGCGGGAAGGCCGGGGCCTGCTGCGGGCCGCTGTGCCACTCGGCGCCGTGCGGCTGCGCGGCCTGCGGTACGGCCTGCGTCTGCTGGGCCCACACGGCGGACTGGGCGGCGTACGGCGCTGCCTGCTGCGCGCCGGCCGCGGTCAGGTTCAGCCGCGGGCCGTCGGTCGCGTTGCCCAGGTGTACGGCCGTGCCGGCGCCCAGTTCCGTCCGGCCGACGCGGTGGCCCTGCACGTACGTGCCGTTGGTGCTGCCGTGGTCCTCGATGACCCAGGTGTGCCCGTCGAAACGGACCGTGGCGTGGCGCCACGACACCCTGGCGTCGTCGAAGACGATGTCGCCCTGCGGATCACGTCCGAGGGCATAGGACCGGGACGGCTCCAGCGTCCAGGTCCGTCCGTTTGTTTCCAGTACGAGTTCCGGCACTCCATGCCCCACTGAGTTGTCCCCCGAATTACCCCCGACACGGGGAGTCTAGGGATGTCGAACATCGTGGGGAACTATTCCAGGCGGGACCGCCCAACTGTTAGTCGGGCGTGGGTGCGCACGGGACACGGGGGGCGGATACCGGTGTGGAGGGGGGTAATTGACCGCGACCGGGACAGGAGCCACGATCCGACCGGACGGTCTGGAAACAACTCACAGGATCTTTACAGGAGTTCACATCTGTTTCTAATATCAGCGCCGTCGGGTGTCTCCCGGTGCGCGGAGGGACTGCGAGGTGATGGACCGGACGGGTCCGTGGGCGCGTCCGCGCTCATTTCACTTCTGCGAGGAATCACCTGTCGATGTCGATCACTCTCACTCGTACCGTGCGTCGGGCGGTGTTCTGTGCCGCGGGATGCGCGGCGGCTCTGGCCGCGGTGGCGGCGGCCGACCTGCCACCGCTGCCGGGCGGCCCGGCGGACCACACCGCACAGACGGCCGGAACGGCCTCCGTCGCCACCGCGCCGAGCGCGCGGATGTTCCCGCTGTACGCTCGTAAGTCCAACGGGCACCTCTACGACTACGAGCCCAAGGGCACCGGCGGGTTCAAGTCCGCCGTGGACATGGGCGCGGGATTCGGTGACGCGACCGCGCTCGTGCAGGCGAGCGCGTCGGCCGGGGGCAACGGCAACGACCTCTACCACCGCATGGGCACCACCCTCTACTACACCGCCGAGGCCGGTGCGGACACGAAGGTGATCGGCAACGGCTGGGACGTGTACAGCATGCTCGTCTCGGCGGGGAACATGGGCGGCACCGCCGACCCGGACCTGATAGCCCGCGACTCGGCCGGCGCCCTGTGGCTCTACCAGGGCCGGTCCGACGGCACATTCCTGGGCAGGATCCGCATCGGAACCGGCGGCTGGAACGGGATGAACCAGCTCATCGGGCGGTCGGACTTCACCGGGGACGGCAAGACCGACCTGGCCGCGCGTGCGACCGACGGGACGCTCTACATCTATCCGGGCACCGGGAACGCGGTGGCCGACGCCGCGCTCGGCAGCCGGATCACGGTGGGCAAGGGCTGGGAGGCGTACAAGCAGATCGTCTCGACCGGCGACAACAACGGTGACGGCAAGGCGGATCTGCTCGCCGCCGACACGGCCGGCGGGCTCTGGCTGTTCAAGGGCACCGGCACGCCGAGTGCGCCCTTCGCCGCCCGGACGCAGGTCGGCTACAGCGGCTGGAACGGCTTCGACACCCTCTTCTAGACCCTCCGCCACTCCCCCCTGACAGAACGGTTCACCTTTCCATGCGCATCGACGCATCAGGGACTGCGAGACGGAGCGCCGCCGGCCGGCGCTTCGGCGGCTGGTCCCGATTCCTAGCCACCACCACCCTGGCCACCTCGGTCACCGTCGCCGTCGCCGGCAGCGGTGTCCAGCCGCTGCCCCGCGTCGCCACCGCCGCGGCGTCGGCCGACGCCCCCGCCGGCGCGTACGACCTGGAGGCCGCCGCACAGGTACGGGCCGACCAGTGCCGCCTCGACTTCGTGCTGCGCAAGGGCGGCGCGCAGATGAAGGCCGTCGCCCGCGCCGGCCTGCACGGCACCGACGCCGAACTCCACACGGCGGCCGGTGACGACTACTGGACGGCCACTCCGCTCTCGGACGCCTACGACGCACGCGGCAGGTCGGTCGGCGACTTCGCCGGCTACCTCACCCGCCGCTTCGGGCTCCCCGGCGGCGACCCCGACGAGGTACGGCGGCAACTGCTGCGCCGCAGGCCACCCGCGTGCCTGGTGGTGGGCGGCGTCGACCGGGCCCAGGACCCCGAGGCCCTCATGGATCAGTTACTGGGCCGGCTGGCCGCCCGCGCCCGCCCGCGCGGCCTCCGTCTCGTCCTCGGCTTCGAGGGCACACCCCCGCCCGGCCTGGCCTACGACGTCTCCCTGGACCCCGAACCGCTGCGCGGGGACCCTGCTCGCAGCGTGAGCGCCGCCGAGGTCCAGGCGGCCCTCGGCCGGCTCGCCGTACAGGAGGAGGCCGCCTCCGCGCTCCAACTGGACTGGGGGGTGAAGTTCTTCGCCGCGCCACGGCTGCCGCCGCTGGCCGCGCCCCGCCTGCGGGTCCGGCTGGCCGTGGCCCGCGCGACCGAGCCCGACCCCGAACTCGGCGCGATCCACGACCAGGCCGCCGACGCCCGCGCCGCCCTGACCCGGTTCGAGCACGGACTGGGCCGCATGATCACGGCCCACGAGGACCTCACCACCTCCCTGGAACTGCACCGCGTCCGGGCCGCCCGGTACTTCGGCGACGAGGACCGCCGGCTCGCCGAGCGCCACGCCCCGGCCGCCCGCGCCCTCCAGACCGAGCCGATCGATCTCGGGGCCGCCCGCGAACTGGTCCGGCGCTACATCGACGAGGTGAACCGCCGGTTCGAGGAGAGGTGACGGGTGACGACGAGCCGCCAGCTGTGCAACCGCCCCGACTGCGGGCGCGGCACCATCGACGAACAGGGCTTCTGCGACCGGTGCGACCGGCTGACCCTGCCGCAGGACGGCACGGCGCCCGACCCCCCGGCGCGGACCGGCGCGAGCGCGGGCGTGGCACAGGTCCGCCCCGACCCCTGGTACGGCCTCGGCCTGGTCGACCCCGTCCAGGCCCCGGAGGCCCTCCAGGTCCCGGACGTGCCCTCGGAACCGGTGGCCGAGCAGCACCGTTTCTGCCCCAACCCGGTGTGCGGGCAGCCGGTCGGCCGCGGCCACGACGGCGAGCCGGGCCGGACCAGCGGTTTCTGCCCCCAGTGCGGCACCGGCTTCGACTTCACCCAGCCGGGCGGCTTCACCATCGCCGACCGCTACGAGGTGCGGCGCACCCTCGGCTCCGGGGCGTACGGCGCCGCCTACCTCGCCCACGACCGCAACCTGGCGACCGACGTCGTCCTCAAGGCGCTGCACAAGTCGGTGGCCAAGACCGCGCTGCACGAGCGGGACATCCTGGTCGAGCTGCGGCACGACAGCATCGTCCGCATCCTCGGTTACGAGGACGAGGGCCCGCACCTGGTCCTCGAGTACGTCCCCGGCGAACCGCTCGCGGCCCGCCCCGGTGACCGTCTCGAAACCCTGCTGGCGCACGGCGTGCGCGTCCTCCAGGCGCTCGACTACCTGCACGCGCGCGGCCTGTTGCACTGCGACGTCAAGCCGCTGAACATCATCCGCTTCCGGGAGGAGAACCCGGCGGGCGCGCTCGACCGGGTGCGGCTCATCGACTTCGGCGCGGTGCGCAGCCAGACCAAGGACACCGGCCCGGTGGTGGCGTTCACCAGGGCATACGCTCCCCCGGAGTCCGACCCGGAGCATCTGCGCCCCACTCCCGGCTTCGACCTCTACGGACTCGGCATGACCCTCCGCGAGATCTGCCGCTCCTACGGGACCGACCGCTCCGCTCCCGGCGTCGATTCCCTCCATCTGCTGCTGGAGCGCGCCACCCACCCCGAGCCGTGGCGGCGGTTCGGATCGGCCCGCCAGTTCGCGGAGCAACTCAGCGGTGTCGTACGGCAAGTGGTGGCAGCCCCTCCCACGTGCCGCCAAGTGACGCGCCTGTCCGCCCTGTTCGGCCCCGCGCCCGAGCCACTGCACGGCGGCCTGGGCACCGCCCGCCCCCTCGCCCACTGGGCCGCGGCGCGGCCGGACCGGGACGCGCTGCTGGAAATGGCTCCACCCTTCCGCACCCCGGACCCCGGCGATGTGGCGGCCACCCTCCCGGCCCCCCTGTCCGACCCCGACGATCCGGGCGCCGGAGGGGCGCTCACCGAGAGCCGGCTGGCCCTGCGCCGCAAGGACGCCAAGGGGGCGGCCGAGCGGCTCGCGGCGGCGGGCCTGCCCGACTGGCACTGGCTCACCGGCTGGTACTGCGGCCTGATCGCCCTGGCCGACGGGCACCCGCAGCGGGCCGCCGTCGCGTTCACCGAGGTACGCAGGGCGCTGCCGGGTGAGCTGATACCGGGCCTCGCCCTCGGCCTGTGCGCCGAACTCCGCGGCGACGGCACGGCGGCCCGGTCGCACTACGGCACCGTCTTCGACACCTCCCCCGCCCTCGGCGCGGCCGGTTTCGGGCTGGCCCGCGTACTGCTGCTGGCCGGCGAGCGCGCCAAGGCGGTCGAGGTCGCCGAGAAGCTGGCCAAGGAGTTCCGCTACGAGCGCGAGGCACGCGTGGCGGCAGTGCGCCTGCGCGTCATGGTCCGCCCGGATCTCTCACCTCCCACCGAGGACGACGTGGACCGGGCCAGGGCGGCCCTGCCCGGCCTCGACGTGACCGACGCGGCGGTCGCCGCGCTCCGCGCCGAGATCCAGTACGCGGAGTTCCTGCGCACCCGCGACCGGCTGAAGCTGTCCGACGCCGTCCGCGCCCTCGGCCCGCACGCGCCCACCGAACGTGAGTACGTCGCCCTGGTGGATCTGGCGAACAAGCTGCGTCCGGCTCTGAGTTGGGGATGGTGGGGAAAGCGCGACAGATCGGGTCACACCCGTTCCGGAGCCGCACCCGGACCGCTAAGCTTGTAAGACGTTCCGTCGATGACGGGAGCACGCTCCGCAACGAAGCGCAGCGACAGATCGGGTGGTGCCGGTGGGGGACAGGACACCCTTGGGGCTCAGCTTTGCCCTGGAAGTGGACTCGCCCTCGGACCTGCCCTACGACGAGCGGCGCGCGGACGCCCTGATCACCGTCACCGCACACTCCGCCGCCGGCCCGTCACCACAGGTCCGGAGCGCCCAAGTCCTCATCATGGACCGCTCGTTGTCGATGTCCCGGCACAAACTGGACGAGGCGAAGCGCGCGATGTGCGCGGCCATCGACACCCTGCGCGACGGCACCCTGCTGGGAATCGTCGCGGGCAACCACCAGGCCGAGGTGATCTTCCCGCCGACGGGTGGTCTGGCCGTCGTGGACGCCCGGTCCCGCGAGGAGGCCAAGCTCCGGGTCGCCGGCCAACTCGCCGAGGGCGGAACGGCGATCGGCCAGTGGCTCGACCGTGCGCGTGATCTCTTCGCCTCGGTGGAGTCCCCCGGCACGGTGCGCCACGCGGTGCTCTACACGGACGGCAAGGACGAGCACGAGACACCCGAGCAGCTCGCGGAGATCCTCACCTCGTGCGCCGACCGGTTCATCTGCCACGCACGGGGCCTGGGCGAGGACTGGCATCACGACGAACTCCTGCGCATCACCCAGGCGTTGCACGGCACCGCCGAGGCGGTCGTCACCATCGGGGACCTCACCGAGGACTTCACCCACCTGATGCGGGAGGCCCAACGCATCGTGGTCCCCCGGCTGTATCTGGGCCTGCGCCTCAACAGCCGCTTCCAGCTCGCGTTCGTACGGCAGACGCGCCCCACTGAGGCAGACTTGACGTCACGTCAGTTGATAGACGGCGAAACCCATGTCCCGCTGGGCTCCTGGCCCGCCGAATCCCGCCAGTACCAGGTGTCCCTCCGCTTCGACCCCGGCACTCTGGCCGTCGACGAGCTGATGCGCGCCGCCCGTGTCGTCCTGCACGCCGAGTTCCCCGACGGCACCCGCCGCCCCTGCTCCGAGAGCGCGGCCATGGTCGTACGCCGCCGCGCGACCCCCGGCTTCGGCATCGTCCGCTCCCCCGACCTGACCCGCGTCGAGAACGAGCGCGAACTCGGTATGGCCATGCGCGCCTGCGCGGACGCCCAGCTGCGCGGCGACCTCGACCGCGCGGACCGTGAACTGCGCCTGGCGACCGGCCTCGCGGAGTCCCTCGGGGACACGGCGCGCCTGCGTCTGCTGCGCGCGGTGGCGACCACCGGCCCCGACGGCCGGCCCCGGCTGCGGCGGGACGCCTCCCGTGGAGAGATGCTCCGCATCGGTGTCGACTCCACCAAGACCGTGAGCCGCCCGGTCGGGTCACGCGAACTCTCCGTGCGGAACACCGGTCTGCCCCGTGTGTGCCCCCGGTGCGACACGACAGCGACCTCCCCCACCGCCAAGTTCTGCGAGGAGTGCGGTCACCCGTTCGGGGCCGGGGGCCCGGTGGACGCGTTGTGACCGGCGGGTGGCCGCAGGCGCCCCATACGGTCGTGATGCTGCGGTGGCTGCGGGCGGGCGTGCTGACCACGGTGGCGGTGACGGCGCTGCTGTACCTGGTGGTGGCGAACGGAGCCGAGGAACAGATCGCCGCCGCCGGCCGTACGACGACGGCCATATGGCACATCGGCGCGGCGTACGACCAGGCCGGGGCGGCCGACACCGCGCTGAAGGCCGTCTCCCGGACCGGCGCGATCGACCTGATCGGCACCAGCGGCGACTTCGCCAACGCCACCGCCCGCGTCAGCTCCCACCTCACCTCCGCCACCGAGGGCAACGCGGCCGGGGAACAGGGGCTCAGCCACATCCAGTTCGTCCAGGGCCAGTTGACCACCTGCGTACAGTCGGCCAACACGGCGATCCTGGACGGCAGACCGGGCCTGGACCGCGCCCGCGACGCGCTGGACGACGAGCCGGAGTACGACGGCGGGAACCCGGTCCCCTTCACGGGCGGCCTCAAGCAGTCCCTCATGGACCTCAAGGCACTGGAGGCCGACGCCCGCGACCGCCAGCGCAGCTCGGGCTGGCGGGACCCCGCCCTCCTCCGGAGCCTGTTCCTCGGCCCGCTGGCGGTCATGCTGCTGCTGGCCGGCGTCACCGGCCGCCTCATCGTCCACCGCTTCCGGCGCTACCCCGGCCCGGCCCTCGTCCTGGCGCCGCTGGCCACCGCGTCGATCAGCATCCCCATGTGCACGATGAACCCGCCGAACGTGGCGATCGCGCTGCCCGTGCTCGCCGCCGCCGGTGCACTCGGGTACCTGGCCTACCGTCCCCGGCTCGCCGAGTACAGATTCCCGCCCTCGGCGCCCCGTGCCCGAGGCGGCCACACGCCGGGCGCGAGCACCCCCAGGGCGTAGGCGCGGGCGACCAGTTCGGTGCGGTTGGCCGCGTGCCAGCGGGCGGACAGGCGGCGCAGGTGATACGCGACACCGTCCCGGCTCAGGCCCAGCTCACGGGCGGCCCGGCCGGTGGTGGCGCCCCGGGCCAGCAGCGCCAGCACCGCGCCCTCGACCGGGGTGACGGACGCCGGTTCGGCGGCGGGCTCCGGCTCGCTCTGTCCGAGCACCCGGAGCATCACCAGCAGCGCCGGGGTCTCGTTCGTGGA
>NZ_WWKH01000169.1:0-31203 GCF_009865595.1 Streptomyces sp. SID1328
TCATGACTGCCTCCGTGCGGTCGCCGGACTTCGTGGTGACCACCTCCCGACTACCCGCCGGGTCCCACCCCACTCCCCCGCGATCAGCGACGCACCCGCTCCTTCGCGGCGGCGACCAGCGCGGGATCGGCGGCAGGCGCCTCGTCCGGGTGCCGCTCGGCCCAGGCGGCGACGTACGGACACAGCGGCACGACGGGCACAGCCTCCCGCCCGGCGAGCGCGTACAGCTCCCGGGCGAGCGCCCCCGCGATGCCCTTGCCCTCGTGGGCGGGCTCCACGATGGTGTGGACGGGAACCAGGGCGCGCGCGGGCGAGTCGAGCACGAAGTACTCGATGTGCCCGACGACTTCACCCCCGGCGACAGCGTCGAGCCGGCCCGCCGTCCGGTCGTCACGAATCTCCACACCGCTCACGGGCACGCACGCTCCTCGTCGTCGTCCACGGTCAGGCCGACACGGCCTGCGGACTGCGCTGCTGGTCGGAACCGGGCACCGGCTCGGACGCGTCGGCGCCGAGGGCCACGATCCGGTTCCCCGCGTCCACATGCACGACCCTGGGCTTCAGCTCGCGCGCCTCGGCATCGGAGACCTGAGCGTAACTGATGATGATCACCAGATCGCCGGGCTGCACGAGATGCGCGGCCGCCCCGTTGATCCCGATCACGCCGGACCCGCGCTCACCCTCGATGACGTACGTCTCCAGCCGGGCGCCGTTGGTCACATCCACGATGTGCACCAGCTCACCGGGCAGCAGATCGGCCGCCTCCAGCAGCTCGGCGTCAATGGTCACCGATCCCACGTAGTGCAGGTCGGCCTGGGTGACGGTGGCACGGTGGATCTTGGACTTGAACATGGTACGCAGCACTCTGGACTCCTAGAAGACGGCTCCCCGCTAGCTTTCTGCAGGTCGGGGGCACCCCATACTGTACGTCGGCATGCCTTCGGCTCGAAGACTTTTCAAACATCGGGCGCCATGGATAGCAGGCTTCTCACCTGCGCGATATGCGCGAAACAAGCTGCCGCGAAGCCGTCGACCAAGAGCATGTACGCCAGACTGTCCCGGCCTGCTGCTGACTTACCTGCCATTTGTCAGGTAAGTCGAGAGGTCCAGGTCAAGTGGCGAATTGGGGTCAGCGGCGGTGAAGTAGCGGACCAGGGCCGACCAGCACGCTCCTCCGCTACACGACCGAGCGCTTCCGTGTCATTTCGCCTCCTCACCATGCCGAAGGCGCATGACAAAGTCTCGGATGACGACGGTTGCAGGCGCCCGTTCGGCCAGGACTTCCAGCAGACCGGGGCGGATCACGACGGCACAGCCGGTCATTCGCGGCCAGGCGAGGTGGTAGGAGCTCCACTCGTACTCGGTCCGCCAACAGATAAGCCCAAGGGCCAGCCCGTGTGGGGCGGCTCGCCGTCGCTGTCGAAGTGGCAGGCGCCGTCGGGGGCTAGCCACCAGCCAGCCTTTCAGCGCCAGTTGCCATCGTTGAGGCGGCGGCCGGTCCGGCCTTGGTGATGGTCGCGAAGATCAGCGCATCACCGTCGAGCCGGTGGAAGGGGCGTTCGAACGCCCTCGGTCGTGGGCTCGTGGTCTCGACGCATTCCACATGATGCGTCATCGAAAAGCCGTCACGGAAGCGGGGTGCCGCATGAGCGCGAGTCACCGCAGGTGTCAGTCACATCGAGCGGCCTGGCGGACGCCCGGAGCGTCAAATGAGCGTCGCGAAGGACAACCGCTGAGAGCACCGTCACGGCACTGAGGTCACCGATTCCCGTAGTCCTCCACCAGGGTGCCGATGAACGAGAGGAGGGCGTCGGCGCGGTACCGGTCCTCGCGCTGGGCACGCAGGGCCTCGTCGGCTGCCCGAAGCCGGGCCACGGCGGCCGGCTCGCCGTCCACCAGGTCGTCGACCAACGGCGCGGTCAGCAGGTCCAGGCACTCGGTCAGCAGCCGACGGGTCACAGGCGACGGAGGGCTCGGGTCGGGGTCGGCGTACGCGGCGGTCAGGTACCGTGCGGGGTCGGTGAGACGCCAGCCCACGACGGTTGAGTCCTGGACCAGGAGCGCCACGTCGGGGGCGATGCCGACACAGGCATCCACCGGCTCGTCGAGGACGTCGAGATCGCGCAGGCAGGTCAGCACGGTGTCCCCGGTAGCGCGGCACAGCACCGTGCATATCTCGTGCCGGCAGTCCTGGGCCTCGTCCGCCTGGAGCCCGCCCGGGCGCACCGGAGGCATGACCGGAACACGGACGGAGGTCTCGGCGGACGCGGAGACGTACGGCAGCTGGAACTCGGCCCCGACCAGCTTCCGGCTGACCGGGTCGAACCGCAGGACCTCGGGCGAGTCCCACAACCGGTCCTGGCTGCCGAAGGTGTCCGAAAGGAACCGCTCACGCTCCTTCGCGCTCGTGTACCGCACGATGTCCACGGAGTGGCCTGTGAAGCGGGGGGTCGTGCGCAGCGGATCGTCCGTGACCGTCACGCGCCAACCGCCGTCGAACGACAGGTTCATGATCCCGCAGGCCTCATCTCATCTGTATCGCCGGTGCGAGGCAGCCGTCATGAAGTTCACATCGGCGTCGCGGAGGCAGGTCAGCACCGTGTCACCGGGGGCGCGGCAGAGTTCCGTGGTCACCTCCAGACGGAAGTCCCGGGCCTCCTCCGCGCGGAGGCCGCCCGGGCGGACGGGGGGCGTGGCCGGAACGCGGGCGGAGTCCTCGGCGGCGGCGCATTCGTAGGGCAGGCGGAAGCCGGCGCCGGCCAGGTTCCGGTTGGCATGGTCGAAGCGGAGTTCGTCGGGAGCGTCCCACAGCCACTCCTGGCTGCCAAAGGTCTCCGAGAGGGACCGCTGCCATTCCTCCACGTCGGCGTAATCCGCGACGCGCACGCACTGGCCCGGGAAGTCGAAGCGCGGGGTGGTCGGCAGCGGATCGTCCGTCACCGTCGCCGTCCAGTCGCCGTCCAGGGTGAGTCTCATATGTGGAAGCCGTTTCATCGAATCTGCTCGGCGGGAGCCAGGTAACCGTTCTTCGCCGGAATCCTGCCCTCCACCACGTCCGCGTGGGTAACCGGCCCGCCGGGATCGCTCGGCAGACCGCCGAGCGCCCTCGCGCCCGATTCGCCCCTGAGGCCGGACGGTCCGTACGCCGTGATGACGTTGCCCGCCCGTGTAGCGGCCGGTTTCCGGGTCGTAGTGGCGGAAGAGGTTGTAGTGGAGGCCGGTCTCGGGGTCGTAGTACTGGCCGGGGAAGCGGAGCGGGGTGTAGGCGTCGCTGTCCTTGGCCCAGGCGGTGGTGCCCCAGAGGGTGCTGCGGCTCCGCCAGGCGATGCCGCCCCTCTCGTCGATGAGTTCGGTGGGGGTGCCGATCAGGTCGGTAGCGATGGCGAAGAAGCGCCGGTCGGTCTCCCGCTGCCGGCTGTCGGCCGTCAGGATGCGCCCGGTCTGGGGTGCCGCTCCGGCCAGGTGGCCGAGGTCTGGTTGCCGGCGTCGTCGTAGGCGTACCGCTCCGTCCAGCCCGGCGCGCGGACGGCGGTGACCCGGCCGAGCGGGTCGAGGTCGAACCTGCGGATGGCGGAGAGGCGGTCCACGGGTCCCGCGCCAAAGTCGGTTCAGATCCACGTTGTACGGCGATGGCGGATCCGCCGGCCGGGCTAGCCGATCACGTCAGCCGCAATGACCTGCTCCGTCCAGATGATCTTGCCGGTCTTCGTGTACCGAGTGCCCCACCGGCGGGCCAGCTGGGCGACGATCAGCAGGCCCCGTCCCCCCTCGTCGGTGGTGCGGGCGTGACGCAGGCGGGGCGCGGTGCTGCTGGCGTCGGAGACCTCGCAGATCAGGCCGCGGTCCCGAATCAGGCGCAGGCAGGTGGGTCCGGCCGCATGGCGGATCGCGTTGGTCACCAGTTCGCTGACGATGAGTTCCGTGGTGAACGTGAGATCGGGGATGCCCCACTCCGTCAGCTTCTGGGCCGCGAGGTCGCGGGCGTGCGCGACGGCAGCCGGATCACTGGAAAGGTCCCAGGAGGCGACGCGGTCCGGGGCAAGGACACGGGTACGGGCGAGGAGCAGGGCCGCGTCGTCGGCGGGCGGAGCCGTCAGCAGGCTGTCGATCACTCGTCGGCCGGTCTCCGCCAGGGTGGGCAGGGGCGCCGCGAGGGCATTGCCCAGTCGGGAGAACCCGATGTCGAGGTCCCGGTCGACGGACTCGATGAGGCCATCGGTGTAGAGGGCGATGAGGCTGCCGTCTTCCAGTCGGGTCTCGATGGACTCGAAGGGAAGGTAGCCGAGGCCGAGCGGAGGTCCGGCGGGCAGGTCCAGAATCTCGGCGGTGCCGTCGGGAGCGACGATCATCGGGGGGAGGTGACCTGCCCGGGCCATGGTGCACCGCCTGCTGACCGGGTCATAGACGGCGTACAGGCAGGTGGCGCCGAGGAACGCGGTGTCGGTCGCCCCGCCCTCGGCCGCCGACGGCGCGTCGATGTCGTGCGCCCCCATGAGGCCGATGACCAGGTCGTCCAGATGAGCCAGCAGTTCGTCCGGGGCCAGATCCAGGTTGGCGAGCGTGCGCACCGCGACGCGCAGGCGCCCCATGGTCGCCGCCGCGTTGATGCCGTGCCCGGCGACGTCCCCGACGACCAGGGCGACACGTGCTCCGGAGAGCGGGATCACGTCGAACCAGTCGCCGCCCACACCGCTGGGGGCGTCCGCCGGCAGGTACCACGAGGCCACGTCGAGAGCGGAACCTCCCGTCAGGTCCTGCGGCAGCAGGTAGCGCTGCATGGAGCGGGCCGCGGTGCGCTCACGGGTGAAACGGCGCGCGTTGTCGATGCACACCGCCGCACGCGAGACGAGTTCCTCGGCGAGGCGGACGTCGTCGTCCTCGAAGGGGCCCAGCCTCCGGGACCGGGCGAACGTCGCCACCCCCATGGTGACCCCGCGCGCCCGCACGGGGACCACCATCACCGAGCGGAAGTCGTAGTCCAGGAACGTGGCGCCCAGCGTCTCGTCCACGGTCACCCACGGACTGTTGGTGCGGTCCAGGACCCGTTCGACCAGTGTCCTGCTCTCGAGCAGACAGCGGGTCACGGGCGTCGCGGGCGCACGCCGGACTGTCTCCCCCACAGCCAGTGACGCCTCGGGGCAGCCCTCGCGGACCGACAGCTGGGCCGCACGGCGGATGACCGGTGACATGCCGATCGGCCCGGGTGTGAGCTCCTCGCCTCTCAAGACCGCGTCCAGCAGGTCGACGGCGACGAAGTCGGCGACGGCCGGCACCGCGTCGTCGGCCAATTCCTGGGCGGTCCGGGTGACGTCCAGGGTGCTGCCGATGCGCGCGGCGGCGTCGTTGAGCAGGGCCAGGCGTTCCTGGGCCCGCCATCGCTCGGTGACGTCGATGACCATGTACCAGACACCGACGCTCCGGTCGTGGCGGTCCTTCATCGCGAAGAAGGAGGCGGAGATCGCGCGGCTCCGGTCGAGCACCGTGTAGCCGGCACCGCGGTACTCGAAATCCATCACCGGCGCGCCGGTCCGGAGAACCTCGTGCATCTTCTCCTCGAAGGCGTCGGCCTCGGCCTGTGGCAGCACCTCCGCCATCCGCTGCCCCAGCCGCCGCTTGAGCGAGATCTGGCGGTCCAGCGGCTCGTTCACCCAGACGTACCGCAGATCCGTGTCGAGAACGGCGATGCCGACCGGCGCGTGACTGAGGAAGGGGGTGAGCATCAGCTGGCTCACCCCGCCGCCCGGCATCCGCCAGAAGGCCCGCTTCGGAGGCCGGCCGACGAACCTGCCGAAGATCAGTGCCGCGAGCGTGGCGACCAGGACGCCCGGAATCATCTCGTAGACGCCCGACCAGAACGGGCCGTGCAGCGGCTTGACCACACGCCACAGGAGCACCGTGACTGCGCCGGACACGATCCCGGCCATGGCTCCCGCCCAGGTCATGCGCGGCCAGTACAGCGAGAGCAGGACCACCGGGCCGAAAGCGGCCCCGAAGCCCGCCCAGGCGTAGCCCACGATCCCCAGCAGCCCGCCGCCTCTCAGCGCGATCACGGAGGCCACAAGGGTCACGGCGACGACGGCGGCGCGACCCACCCACACCAGTGCCTGGTCCGAGGCGCGCCGCTTGAGGAACGCGTGGTAGAAGTCCTCCGTGAGGGCGACCGACGACACGAGGAGCTGGCTGTCGGCGGTCGAGATGATCGCGGCGAGTACCGCGATCAGCATCACACCGGCGCCCCACGGACTGAACAGTGTCCGGCTCAGAGCGATGTAGACGGTCTGCGGGTCGTGGAGCGGTGTGCCGAACTGCGCGATGCCCAGCAGGCCGACGAGCGTGGCGCCGGCCAGCACCACGATCACCCACCCGGTCGCGATACGGCGGGCCGCGGGTACGGCACCGGTGCTGCGGATGCCCATGAAGCGGGCCAGGATGTGCGGCTGCCCGAAGTAGCCGAGGCCCCACGAGAGCAACGAGATGATCGCGACGGCGCCGAGCGACCCGCCGCCCCCCGACCAGCGTCCGTTCACGAAGTCGACCTTGGCACCCATGTCCAACAGGCCGGGCGTCTTGCTGTCGAGGAGGTCACGAAGCGCACCGAAGCCGCCGAGCGTCGCGACACCGACGGCGGGGAGCACGAGCAGGGCGAGGAACATCAGCGTGGCTTGCATGACGTGCGTCAGGCTCACGGCCAGGAAGCCGCCCAGGCAGGAGTAGACGACGATCACCAGGGCGGTCAGGGCCACCCCGAGCCGGAAACCGGCGCCGAAGATGTGTCCGAGAAGCAGTCCGCCGGCCACCAGCCCACTCGCGACGTACACGGTGAAGAACACGAGGGTCACCGCTGCGGAGACCATCCGGAGCATCCGTGTGCGGTCCTCGAACCGCTCCTCGAGATAGGCCGACAGGCTCACCGCGTTGCCCGCGCGCTCGGTGTAGGTGCGCAGCCTCGGCGCGACGAACAACCAGTTGAGGTACGTCCCGAGGACCAGGCCGGCCGCGAGCCAGCCGGCGCCGACCCCGGCCGCGTACACCGCTCCGGGAAAGGCGAGGAACAGCCAGCCGGACATGTCGCTCGCCCCTGCGGACAGTGCGGCGACGAACGCGGGGAGCCTGCGGCCGCCCAGGGCGAAGTCGGCGAAGGTGTGCGTGCGGCGGTAGGCCCCGACACCTGTTCCGATCATGACGGCCACGTACACGAGGAACGTGGCCAGGATCGGCGCACTCAAGTCGGACATAATGCCTCGCCTGCGAGGTTCATGAGCACGGGCCTGACACCGCACGACCGGGAGTCGTGATCCCTGCTGCACCAATGTACCGAGATCGGCCGCCCTCGGCGGCCCGGGCCGGTGCCGGCGCATGCCGGTGCGGTGGACGGGGTGCCGTTCGAGCAGACGACCCAGCCGGTGGCACCGGGCACCCCAGGGACGCCCCGGTGACATACTCCGCGACGGTGAGTCCACCGATCACCACGGCCAGCGCCCCGGCCGCGCGCACCACGACGGTCACCCCCAGGGTCACGCTGCCGCGCGCCACCAGGGCGCACGGCTCGCCGCACAGCACATCACCGCCGCAGCCGGGGCGGTCAGCAGCCCACCCCCGCCTGCCGCGCCGACGGGCATCTGCTCTCGACGCCTTGCTCCCGCTCAGCTCGTTCCTTCCTGCACCGACGCCGTCTGCTGCGGCGAGCGGCAGCCGCGCGACGGATTCGATCGGCGTCGGCTTGCCCACAGTGGTGTTATCAAGGGTGTATGGAGGCATTCTCCGGACGCCCTCTGAGCCCGGAACGTCATCCGCCCGTCGGACGCCCGCGCAAAAGTCACGCTTCCCGGCTGGATCTGCGCAGTGCGGCCGGTCAGGTGTTCCTCCTCCAGGTCGTCATCGTGGTCCTGCTGGTGGTGGCCGCGGTGGTGGGCATGGTGCTCCAGGCGGCGAGTGACGCTCTGCAGCAGGGGCGACGGGAGTCGGTCATCGCGGCCCAGGCGTTCGCGAGTGCCCCTGGCGTGGCCGCGGCACTGCAGAGCCGGGACCCCTCAGCGGTGCTCCAGCCGTGGGCCGAGGCGACGCGCAAGCGCACAGGCATGGATTTCGTCGTCGTCCTGAGCACGAAGGGGGTTCGTTACACGTACCCCTATCCGCGGGAGATCGGGAAGAAGTTCGTCGGCGCCATAGCACCGGCGCTGAAGGGCCGTACCGTCATCGAGCAGGCCGGTGGGCCGCCTCTGCCCGCGGGCCAGGGGACGGGCGTGCAGGCGGTGGTCCCGGTGACCGACTCGCGCGGCAAGGTGGTCGGCCTGGTGTCCGCCGGAATCACAGTCAAGAACGCGGGGCGGCTGTGGCTGCCGCAGCTGCCGATCATCTTGGCCAGCGGCGCGGTCGCGCTGGCGCTGGCCATGACGGGCATGACGCTGGTGTCCCGGCGGCTGCGGCGGCAGACCTACGGCCTGGCTCCGGTGGAACTGGCTCAGTTGTACGAGCACCACGACGCGGTCCTGCACGCGGTGCGGGAAGGGGTGCTGATCACCGGCGCCGACGGACGACTGCTGTTGGCGAACGACGAGGCGACGCGGCTTCTCGGACTGCCGGCTGACGTGCGGGGGCGCTCGGTTGGGGAGTTGGGACTGCCGGAGCCGGTCATGAGCCTGCTGTCGTCGCGGGAGGAGGTCACCGACGAGGTGCGCCGCGCGGGGGACCGACTGCTGGCGGTGAACAAACGGCCGACGTACCCCCAGGGTGACCGGGGAGGCAGCGTGGTGACGCTCCGGGACACCACGGAGCTGGCGGAGATCTCGGGTCGGGCCGAGGTCACGCGCGAGCGGCTGAAGCTGCTGTACGAGGCCGGGGTGCGGATCGGGACGACGCTGGATGTGAGGCGTACGGCCCAGGAGCTGGCCGACGTGGCGGTGCCGCAGTTCGCCGACCTCGTGACGGTGGATCTGCTCGACGCGGTGCTGCGGGGGTGGGAGCCGACGGCGGAGGGCTGGCGGCATCTGCGCCGGGCGGCGATCGGCGGCGAACAGCGGATGATGCCGCTGTATCCGCTGGACGAAATGATCGCGTTCTCGCCCCGCACCCCGCAGATGCGGACGCTGCAGGAGGGGCGGGGGATGCTGGAGGCAGACCTGCGCCGGTCAGACGGCTGGCGGGAACAGGACCCGGAGCGTGCCCGGAAGGCCCTGGAGGGCGGGCTGCGGTCGCTGGTGGCCGTGCCGCTGCGGGCGCGGAACGTACCGCTGGGCGTGGCCAGCTTCTACCGGACGGCGGATTCCCCTGCGTTCGAGCCGGAGGATCTCACCTTCGCGGAGGAACTGGCCGTCCGGGCGGCGGTAGCCATCGACAACGCCCGGCGGTTCACCCGGGAGCACGCGATGGCGGTGGCGCTGCAGCGCAGTCTGCTGCCGCGTGGACAGCCGGAGCAGGACGCGCTGGAGGTGGCCTGGCGGTATCTGCCCTCGGAGGCGGGGGTGGGCGGGGACTGGTTCGACGTCATCCCGCTTCCGGGCGCGCGCGTGGCCCTGGTGATGGGTGACGTCGTCGGTCACGGGCTGCACGCGGCGGCGACGATGGGTCGGCTGCGCACCGCTGTGCACAACTTCTCCACCCTGGACCTTCCCGTGGACGAGGTGCTCGGGAACCTGGACGACCTGGTCGTGCGCATGGACAACGAGAAGAACAGGGGTGATGCCGTGGATGGCCAGGAAGGGGAGGCGGTGACCGGGGCGACCTGTCTGTACGCGGTTTACGACCCGGTGGCGGGGACCTGCACGACGGCCCGTGCGGGACACCCGGAACCGGTGGTGGTGCGCCCCGACGGGACGGTCACCTGCCTTGGTGTGCCGGTCTCGGCGCCCCTCGGTCTGGGCGGCTACCCCTTCGAGAGCGTCGAGGTGTCCCTGCCGGAGGGTTCACAACTGGTGCTGTACACCGACGGCCTGGTGGAGAACCGCGCCCACGACTTCGATGTCGGGATGGAGAAGCTGCGCCGGGCTTTGGGCGGGTCCGGGAAACGCACTCCGGAGGAGACATGTCAGGCGGTGATCGACGCGCTCAAGCCGTCACGCCCCTCCGACGACATCGCGCTGCTGACGGCACGTACCCGGAGGTTCCCGCCCTCGCGCGTGGCCGAGTGGGACGTGCCGTCCGATCCGGCGTTGGTGCCGTCGGTGCGGGCGCGCTGCAGGGAGACGTTGCTGGAGTGGGGGCTGGAGGAGACCGGATTCGCCACGGAGCTGATCGTCAGCGAGTTGGTCACGAACGCGATCCGGTACGGCTCGCCACCGGTCGGCGTGCGGCTGTTGCACGGACGCTCTCTGATCTGCGAGGTCTCGGACGGCAGCGGTACCTCGCCGCGCATGCGGCGGGCGGCGGCCACGGACGAAGGCGGGCGGGGGCTCTTTCTGGTGTCGCAGTTCGCGCAGCGATGGGGAACGCGGTACACGACCCGCGGCAAGGTCATCTGGACGGAGCAGCTTCTTCACGACGGCGGATCCGCCGCCTCGGGCCCCGCACCGGTCGACTTCCTTCTCGACCAGTTCGACCTCGGCCAGTCCGATGATGCCGGTTCGTGAGCCGACGTTGACCTCGAGCGCCATGGACAGCGGCATGTCCGGCGTAACGAACTCCATCGGCCCGTTCGAAGGGGCTTGACTCCGGGCACCGGCGACGCCCCGCTCACTTGGCGGCTGACGGGACTCGAACGTCGCCTGGCCGCGAGGGGATCGGACTCGGCCTCGCTCAGCCATGGGGATACGTGTGGGCCGGTGACTTCTTGTCCCGGCCCTCTGCGCGCACGGCCAACTCCGTGGCGAGGACATCGACGCCGGTCACCGTCTCACCGACGCCCTCGCCCGCGACACCGGCCTCACGCCCGACCTCCGGTGCCCCGGCCCGCTGGACGGGACCGAACCCGGCGGTCGTCCGCCACTTGCCCTCGGCATCTCGCTACCGGTGCTCGGGGTTCTCGTAGTCGTGGCGGCAGCCGGCGTCCCAGGCGGTGCGCTGGTTGCCGTAGGCGGGGATGCCGCCGAGGTCCTTCAGCGCACGGGCCAGGTGCAGCAGGTTCCAGGTCATGAAGGTGGTGTTGCGGTTGGTGAAGTCGTTCTCCGGACCGCCCGAGCCGGGATCGAGGTACGAGGGGCCGGGGCCCGCCTCGCCGATCCAGCCGGCGTCCGCCTGGGGAGGGATGGTGTAGCCGAGGTGCTGGAGGCTGTAGAGGACGTTCATGGCACAGTGCTTGACGCCGTCCTCGTTGCCGGTGATCAGGCAGCCGCCGACGCGGCCGTAGTAGGCGTACTGGCCGGCGTCGTTGAGGAGGCTGGAGCAAGCGTAGAGACGCTCGATCACCTGCTTCGTCACCGAGCCGTTGTCGCCCAGCCAGATCGGGCCGGCCAGCACCAGGATGTCGGCCGCCATGACCTGCTGATAGAGGTCCGGCCAGGCATCCGTCTCCCAGCCGTGCTCCCTCATGTCGGGCCACACACCGGTCGCGATGTCGTGGTCCACCGCCCGTACGACATCGACGTGCACGCCCTGCGCGTCCATGATGGCGGTGCTGCGGTCGATCAGTCCCTGGGTGTTGCTCCTCTCCGGCGAGCGCTTCAGGGTGCAGTTGATCACCAAGGCCCGCAGGTCGTCGTACCGGGCCGGCGGTGCCTCGGTGGTGGGCGACGAAGCGGTCACATGGGCCTCCCGGAGTTCTGCCGCCGCTCTGTGCATGGCGGCCCGTTCTCACTCCGCCAGCGTGCGGCCCGACCGCGTAAGCCGCCATCACAACGCCTCCAAACGGCCACAGCGGTCCACGCCCCGGTCGGCGGCGGACGAGTGGCCCGGGCGCGCAGGTGTACCTACGTTCGCCTCATGAGCACCGAAGGCGCGACCGAGTCGCGGAACACGGCAGCACCGGACGACGCCGCACACCTGCTGGTGCACTGTCTGCGAGCCGAAGGCGCAGGGCATCTGACGCCTCTGCAGATCGACACGGTGCACGCCGACGCGCCGTCACTCACGCAGATCGCGCGGGCGGTCGAGGTGCTCACCACGGCACGGCGTCCTGTCGTGCTGGCAGGTCATGGCGCCGCGAGAGCCCAGGCCTCGGATGCTCTCGTGCGGTTCGCCGAACGACTGAACGTCCCGGTCGCGACCACCTTCCACGGCAAAGGCGTCTTCCCCGACGACCACCCGAACGCCCTCGGCGCGGTCGGCTTCATGCGCCACGACTACGGCAACTTCGGCTTCGACACCGCCGACGTCGTGATCTGCGTCGGCTACGAGATCCAGGAATTCGATCCCGCCAAGATCAACCCCGACGGCGACAAGCGCATCGTGCACGTGCACCGCTTCCCCTCCGAGGTGGACGCACATTACCCGGTCGCAGTGGGCATCGAGGGTGACCTGTCGCAGGCGCTGGACTCACTCGCTTCGGCACTGCCCGAAGGGTTCACCTACGACTCCGAAAGCAGCGTGAAGATCCGTACGCTGCTCGACGACGAACTCGCGTACGGGCGGGACAACGACGCTTTCCCGCTGGTGCCCCACCGTGTGGTGGCGGACGTCCGCACCGCGCTCGACCGCCATGACATCGTGCTCGCCGACACCGGCGCCGGGAAGATGTGGATGTCCCGCCTCTCCCCCACCTACGAACCGGACACCTGCCTGGTCTCCAACGGCCTGTCCACCATGGGCTTCGCACTGCCGGGCGCCATCGCCGCCAAGCTGGCCCGGCCCGACCGGCGCGTCCTGGCCATGATGGGTGACGGCTCCTTCCTGATGAACTCCCAGGAGTTGGAGACCGCCGTCCGCGAGCGCGTCCCCCTGGTCGTCCTCGTCCTGGTGGACGAGGAGTACGGGCTGATCACCTGGAAGATGGAACTCGAACTCGGCCGCCACAGCCACACCCGCTTCACCAACCCCGACCTGGTCGCCTACGCCGAAAGCTTCGGCGCGCACGGCTACCTGGTCGAGTCCGCCGACCAGCTGCTGCCCGTCCTGCGCCGCGCCCTCGAAGACCAAGGCGTCTCCGTGATCGCCTGCCCCGTCGACTACTCCGAGAACCTGCGCCTGACCGACCGACTCGGCAGCCTCAGCGGACCGTTCTGACCCGCCGGCCCAGGTTCTCGACACCCGGGCCGTTCACCTGCTGGGAGCACGAGAGGCCGCCGCACGTCAGAAGCGACGGCTCACGCAATGAGGTGAATGTGCGCTGATCACCATGCCCAAGGCGGGAGTCGAGCGTTCGGTACGTGCCCGGAAGGCGGCCCCAACACACCTCGGGAAACATGTTCGAAAGGATGTGCATAGGTTCAATCAGCGAGTCCTTGTGGAAGCGATGGACGCCGTCGGGCAACCAGTGTCGGAAATTCTTCCGTAATTGGCTTACCGGATTTTTGCCGTGGACCATCCAAGGTATTATGGGATTATGGCGGTTACTCATCTCGGCAGAGTCGTTTCCGTCGGCCTCGGTCGCCATGGGGCAGCGACGTCGTCATGATCTGGGAAATACTGGTCCTGGGTTTCGTACTCAGTCTCGACAATTTCCGGGTGTCGATCGCGCTCGGCACCGTCCCATTCGGTCTGAAGCGTGCGGTGCAGGTCGCGCTGACCTTCGGGCTGTGGGACGCGGTCATGCCCCTGGTCGGGCTGTTGATCGGTCGCCAGATCGGGGAGTCCGCCGGGGACGTCGCCGATCTGGTCGGCGCGGCCGCGCTCGGCGGGTACGGTCTCTACCTCGTCATCTCATCCCTCCGGAAGCCCGAACCGGACGAGTTGGACCACCCGTGGGCACTGTTCGGCATCCCGTTGACGCTGAGCCTGGACAATCTGTTCGCCGGGGCGAGCTTGGGGGTCCTTGGGCTCTCGCCGTGGTTCTCGGCCGCCGTCTTCGGCGCCATGACGGCAGTGTTGTCGCTGGTCGGACTGCAGCTCGGGCAGGCTGCGGCGCGCCTCATCCGGATCCGCTCGGACCTACTGAGCGGGATCACCTTGATCATCGCCGCTGCGGCGCTGCCGTTGTGGTTCGGCGGCTAGGTCTTGTCTGCCAATTCGCGTCGTCACTCGAAGATCGTCGGCCGTGAGTCAGCCTGGGCGGCCTCGACCGCCCGGCGGGCCAGGTCGTGAGGGGGCGACAGGTGGCAGACCGGGTCGGTGCGGGCGGGGAACCAATGGAGGGTCGTCGCCCCGCGAGCCGGCGTTGGCGGCCTCGACCGCCCGGGCGACCAGGTCGTGGTCAGGCGACAGGTGACAGACGGGGTCCGTGCGGGCGGCGTCGCCGGTGAGCAGGAACGCCTGACAGCGACACCCGCCGAAGTCCACCTCCCGCCGGGGGCAACTCCGGCAGGGCTCCGGCATCCAGTCGGTCCCCCGGAAAGCGGTCATCACCGGGGACTCGGCCCAGATCCGCTCCAGTGAGTCCTCCCGCACGCTGGCCCGCGGCAACGGCAGGGACTGGGCGGCCGGGCAGGGCAGGACATCGCCGTTCGGCGTCACGGTCAGCTGCCGGGAGGCCCAGCCGCCCATGCAGGGCTTCGGGTAGCGGCTGTAGTAGTCGGGGATGACGTAGATGATGTCCATACGGTCCCGCAACCGCTCGCCGGCGGCCCGTGCGACGGCCTCGGCCGCCTCGAGCTGGGCCCGGCTCGGCAGCAGCGCGGCACGGTTTCGCCAGGCCCAGCCGTAGTACTGGGTGTTGGCCAGCTCCACCCGGTCCGCGCCCACCTTCTCGGCCAGAGCGAGCACGTCGGCGACGCGGTCGATGTTGTGCCGGTGCAGCACCACGTTCATGGTGAGCGGCCAGCCCAGCTCCTTGACCACGCCCATTGCGTCGATCTTGCGTCGAAAGGAGGGAACCCCGGCGATCCGGTCGGACACGGCCGCTTCGTCGGCCTGGATGCTGATCTGCACGTGGTCCAAGCCGGCGGCCCGCAGCTCCTCGGCCCTCGGACGCGAGAACCCGAGGGCGCTGGTGATGAGGTTGGTGTAGAGGCCCAGGGCGTGGGCGTGCGCGACAAGCTCCACCAGGTCGCGTCGCAGCAGTGGTTCCCCGCCGGACAGGTGGCACTGCAGAACTCCCAGGTCCTCGGCCTCGGTCAGCACCCGCAGCCATTCGTCGGTGGTCAGCTCGTCCTGGTAGCCGGCCAGGTTCAGCGGGTTGGAGCAGTACGGGCAGGCCAGCGGGCAGCGGTAGGTGAGCTCGGCGAGCAGCCCGAAGGGGCTATCCATCGGTGAGCTCCACCCAGCGCCGCGCGACGAGCCGGTCCAGGAACTGCCGGACCTCGTCGTCGGGGACGGTCTCGTAGCGCGCGCCCAGTTCGGTCACGATCTCGGCCACGGTGTGCCGCCCGTCGCACAGCTCGAGGACGGCCGCGCCGCTGCCGTTCAGAACCACCACCGTCTCGGGGTGCAGCAGGACCTTACGCTGCCTGGCCCGGGAGAAGGTGAGCCGGACATGGGCCGCCAACCGGGGGCGGTCCGATCCGGACACCCCGGCGCCGGGCCGGGTCGTGCTGCTGGTCTGGGTCGGTCCGGTACGGGTCGGGTCCATGGTGGTCACTCCGGGTAGGCCTGGTCGATGGCGTCCATCAGGCTCCACAGGACGTCACACTTGAACGACAGCGCGTCTACGGCGCGCGCCTGGGACTCGGCGGAGAGGCAGTGCGCGGTGACCACCTCGAGGGCGTGCTCGCAGTCGCGTGGCGCCTGCTCCAGGCGGGCGCGGAAGTAGGCGAGGCCCTCGGGGTCGATCCACGGGTACCACCGCTCGAACGCGGCGAGCCGCGCCGCCATCAGGTCGGGCGCGAACAGCTCGGTGAGCGAGGACGCCACCGCCTCCACCCATGGGCGGGTCCGGGTGAAGTTCACGTAGGCGTCGACGGCGAACCGCACCCCGGGTACCAGGTGCCGGTGGTCCCGGATCTCCTCGCGGGTCAGCCCGGCGGCCTCGCCGAGGCGCAGCCACGCCTCGATGCCGCCCTCGCCCGCGGCCGTGCCGTCGTGCTCGACGATCCGTCGGATCCAGCGGCGACGGACCTCGGGGTCGGGGCAGTTGGAGAGGATCGCGGCGTCCTTGCGGGGGATGTTCTCCTGGTAGTAGTAGCGGTTGGCCACCCAGCCCCGGATCTGCCGGTGGCTCAGCCGGCCGGCGTTCATCCGCACATGGAACGGGTGCTGGTCGTGGTATCGCCGCGAGTGGGCCCGCAACGTCTCGACGAAGCCGTCGGCGCCGGTCGTGGTGGTTGTGCGGGCTGTCGTCGTCATGGCTCTACACCTGGATCTCGAGGCCGTCCATGGCCACTTCCATGCCGCTCTCCTCCAACGTACGTCGCTCGGGCGTGTCCTCCAGGAGTATCGGGTTGGTGTTGTTCATGTGCACGAAGATCGTCCGCCCCAGCCCCAGGGACGGGAGCTGTGCCAGGCTGCCGTCCAGGCCGTCGATGGGCAGGTGGCCCATCTCCCGTGAGGTCTTGCGGGCGAGGCCGAGCCGTATGAGTTCGTCGTCGTGCCAGCAGGTCCCGTCGATCAGCAGGCATGCGCAGCCCTCGATCTCCACGCGCAGCGCCGCGGTCAGCGACTGCACGCATGGCAGGTACACCAGGCTTCCCCCGCTGCGCTCGTCGGTCAGCCGGTAGCCCACGACGCGGCCGTGGTCCACCCCGGCTCCGAAACGGTCGCGTTTGGTGGTGGGTACGTCGAACGCCCGGCAGGACAGCCCGTCCGCCAGGGCGAAGCCGGTGCCGGGGATCACTGCCCGCCACTCGACCGGGCAGTAGCGCTCCAGCGTGCGCAGAATCCCCGAGCCGTCGGAGAGGGTCTTGCGCACCGCCGGTGTGGCGTGCAGCCGCAGGGCGTGGGCCTCGCGCAACAGCAGCAGGCCGAGCGTGTGGTCCAGTTCGGCATCGGTGAGCAGTACCGCCTCCAGCGGCGTCGTCCGGTCGTCGTGCGGGTGCAGGCCGGGGAAGGACTCGATCTGGGTGCGGACGTCGGGCGAGGCGTTGATGAGGAACCACCGGCGGCGGTCGGCGCTGACCACGACCGACGACTGGGTGCGCGCGAGACCGGGCCGGGAGCGGACCGCGGCGCACACCGGGCAGCCGCAGTTCCACTGCGGGGAGCCGCCTCCCGCCGCCGAGCCCAGCACGCGTACCCACACGCCCGCACTCCGTTCATCGTTCGTCGAGGTCCGGGACCGTCGCCGACCCGGCCGTCCGTGACCTCCCGAGCCGTCGGGCGGCGCCGGACCAGGCCCGGCGCCGCCCCGTATCCGCTAGTCCTCCAACCGAGCGAGGTACATGGTCACCTCGGCCGCGACTGCGATCTCGTCGAACTCGGGCGTCTCCCACACAGTTCGCTGAGACTCCATGGATTCACCTCCTCTCTGCCGGGTTCACGGCAGGCTCCGGCCACGCGCTACGACGGTTCCGGGAGGGCGAAGACGATCAGGGCGCTTCCGTGCCCCGCGCCGAGCATGCCGGGGAGGAATCCCTCGGCCCATCCGCCCCAGCCGACCGGCACGGCCACGTACTGCCTGCCTTCGACCATGTAGGTGGTCGGGCTGCTGTGGTGGCCGCTTCCGCACTGGAACTGCCACAGCAGCTCCCCGGTGCGGGCGTCGAGCGCGTTGAACTCTCCGGAGGGTTCACCGGCGAACACCAGGTCACCGCCGGTGGCCAGCGTAGAGGCACACATGGGGAGTTCGTTGCGCCAGCGCCACTTCTCCTCGCCGGTGGCGTCGAACGCGCTGACGGACCCGGCCATGTCCTCGATGTCCACCTGAACGCCCGCACCCCAGTAGGGAATGCTCTCCTTGAATTCCCGGCGCCGCCGGGTTGCCGTGGCACCGGTGTCCTGGACCGGGACGTAGAAGAGCCCGGTCTTCGGGCTGTAGGACGCGTGGGTCCATTCCTTGGCGCCGGCCGGACCCGGGTAGAAGTGGACCGGTTCTCCCTCCTTTTCCGGGTACACCTTGGCCGTCACCTGGCCGTCCCTCGTGATCGCCCCCCAGGTGATGCGGTCGACGAAGGGAGTGATCCCGACCCTCTCGCCGTTCGTGCGGTCGAGGACGAAGAAGTAGCCGTTCTTGTCGAAGTGTCCGAGCAGTTTGCGCCCGTCCTGCTCGAACAGGATGCACTCGGCGATGCTGTCGTAGTCCCACAGGTCGTGCGGGGTGCACTGGTAGTGCCAGCGGATCTGTCCGCTGTCCACATCGACGGCGATGACACTGTCGGTGAAGAGGTTGTCGCCCTCGCGGACGCCTCCGTCGAAGTCGGGCGCCGGGTTGCCGGTGCCGACGTACAGCAGGTTCGTCTCCGGGTCGAAGGTGCCGGTGACCCAGCAGTTGGCCCCGCCCCGTGCCCAGGCCTCGCCGTCTGCGGGCCAGGTCTCCGAACCGGGCTCCCCCGGCTTCGGCACCGTGTAGCAGCGCCACTGGTGCTCGCCGGTTTCGAGGTCGAACGCGTCGAGGTGGCCGCGTACGCCGAACTCACCGCCGGAACTCCCGACGATGACCATGTTCTTCACGATCAGCGGGGCGACCGTGGCGCTCTCCCCGGCCCGGACGTCTCCGTAGGTCTTGTCCCAGACCCGCTTGCCGGTGGTGGCGTCGAGCGCGAGCAGCCGGGCATTCGCCGTGACGAAGAAGACCTTCCCCTGAGCCACGGCTACCCCTCGGTTCACGTTCCCGCAGCACAAGGACACGTCGAAGGGGACCGCATGCTTGTACCGCCAGATCTCCACACCCGTCTTCGCGTCGAGGGCCCAGACCCAGCCGTCCCAGCCGGAGAGGAACATGACCCCGTCGACGACGACCGGGGCGGCCTCGAACGAGTAGGTCGACGCGCCCGCGATCAGGCCGGTCGTGCCGGCCTGGAAGACCCATGCGGGGACGAGCCGCTTGACGTTCTCCGTGTTGATCTGGTCCAGCGGGCTGTACCGCTGCCCGTTGTAGGCGCCGTAGTAGGTGAGCCAGTTCTGGGGTTCCTCGCCGGCGTTGAGTATGCGCTCGTAGTTGACGCCGGCCACTACCGGCGGCGCGACGTCCCCGCCCGCCGTCTTGCCGCTCAGCTTCCCCTGGTCGACAGCCTCTCCCGCGTCCACGTAGTCGACGGTGGTCATTTGCTCCTCCTTCTTCCTACGGCCGCGGCTGTTCGGGACGGTCCAGGCGAGCCTCCGGCGGAGCGTCCCCCAGGACGACGATGGCACCGGTCAGTCCCCGGCCCTCGTCATTGCCCGTGGGCGAGCTGAACCAGTAGTAGCCAGGCCCGTCGAGGTTGAGGTGCGCCCGTCCTCGCGAATGGTTCACCAACCAGATGAACTTCCGGTCGCCATTGCTCGGCAGGAGCGCGCAGTGCGTGTTGTCGTCGTCATTGACGAGCTCGAGCTCGATATCACCGCCATGGGGCATGACCAGAATGGAGGGATCCCAGGCCAGCTCATCCGGCTGGATACGAATGGTGGCCTGCATGCGGCCTTCCGATCCCTCGGTGGCCTCCCCCACGCTTCCGGTACACAGCACCTGTCCCAGCGTGGCTTTGTTCTGTGCGGCCAGCCCTATCCTGTCCAGCAGGTCGGCTCGCTCCTGCGCGGTCGTCATCGGGGCTTCACTCCCCTCATCCCGAATCTCTTTGCATTCCGCATCGGCCGCGCTGACGGCGGCACGTCATCTCTTTTCATTCCGCGTCGGGCGCGCTGCTCGGCGGCACGTCGCAGCCGGTTGCACACACCGCGGAATTCCCCTTTGGTATCGCCTGATGCCCGGCTGTGACCGGTGCTCAAGGAGCGCGCCACGCCGAATGAATAGCACCGGAAAGGATGCGAAATCGGTGGTCAGGAAAGACGCTACGCCGGACAAATCACACCGACAAGGTGAGCCCTGGTTCGGGCCCGCTCATACCGTTCGTTCGCGACCGGCTGCCGTTCGTACCCGATGTGCCGCCGTTGAGAGCAGCCGGGCCGCACCGCGACGCGTGGATGGAGCGAGGTCGTACCGATCGAGGTTCATGACCTTGGTCCACGCGGCGACGAAGTCCTGCACGAACTTCTCCCGTGCGTCGTCGCTCGCGTAGACCTCCGCGACGGCACGCAGCTCGGAGTTCGAGCCGAAGACGAGGTCGACGCGGCTGCCGGTCCACTTGACCTCGCCGGTGGCGCGGTCGCGCCCCTCGAAGGTTTCCGCGGTCGCGGACGTCGGCTTCCATTCCGTGTCCGCGTCGAGCAGATTCACGAAGAAGTCGTTGGTCAGCGAACCGGGCGCCGCGGTGAAGACGCCCAGCGGCGACTGCTGGCAGTTGGCGCCGAGCACCCGCAGGCCACCCACGAGGACGGTCATCTCGGGCGCGCTCAGGTTCAGCAGGTTCGCGCGGTCGGCCAGCAGGTGCTCCGACGGCAGCCGGCCGCCCTTGCCGCGGTAGTTGCGGAACCCGTCCGCGGTCGGCTCGAGCGGGGCGAAGGACTCCACGTCGGTCCACTCCTGCGTGGCGTCCGTGCGTCCCGGACTGAAGGGGACCTGGACGTCGTGGCCGGCGGTCCTGGCGGCGTGCTCGACGGCGGCGGCTCCGCCGAGCACGATGAGGTCGGCCAGCGAGATCCTCTTGTCGCCGGCCTGGCAGCTGTTGAAGGACTCCTGGATCCCCTCCAGGGTGTGCAGCACCTGGGCCAGCGTGTCGGGGTCGTTGACCTCCCAGTCCCGCTGCGGCTCGAGGCGGATGCGGGCCCCGTTCGCCCCGCCACGCCTGTCGCTGGCGCGGAACGTCGAGGCCGATGCCCACGCGGTCGAGACGAGCTGGGAGACGGACAGCCCAGAGGCGAGAACCTGGTTCTTGAGCGCGGTGATGTCCGCCGCCCCGACGAGCACGTGGTCCACGGCAGGCACCGGGTCCTGCCAGAGCAGCGTCTCGCGGGGAACCAGCGGTCCGAGGTAGCGGTGGATCGGGCCCATGTCGAGGTGCGTCAGCTTGAACCAGACCCGGGCGAACGCGTCCGCGAGCTGGTCCGGGTTCTCCAGGAAGCATCGCGAGATCGACTCGTAGACGGGGTCCGCCCGCAGCGCGAGGTCCGTCGTCAGCATCGTCGGGGCGTGGGTCTTCGACGGGTCGTGGGCGTCCGGCACGGTGCCGGCCCCGCCGCCGTCTCTCGGGATCCACTGCCACAGACCGGCGGGGCTCAGCTCCAGGTCCCACTCATAGCCGAACAGCGTCTCGAAGAAGCGGTTGTCCCATGTCGTCGGGGTGGGTGTCCACGTTCCCTCGAGTCCACTGGAGATGGCATCCCTGCCCTTTCCGGTGCCGTAGCTGCTCTTCCAGCCCAGGCCCTGCTGCTCGAGGGGGGCGCCCTCGGGTTCGGGGCCGAGGTGGGCGACCGGGTCCGCCGCGCCGTGGGTCTTGCCGAACGTGTGGCCGCCCGCGATCAGCGCGACGGTCTCCTGGTCGTTCATCCCCATGCGCCGGAACGTCTGGCGGATGTCCCGGGCCGCGGTGAGCGGGTCCGGGACGGTGTTCGGTCCCTCCGGGTTGACGTAGATGAGGCCCATCTGGTCGGCGGCCAGAGGGTTCTCCAATGCCCGGACGCCGCCGTGACGTTCGTCGCCGAGCCAGACGTGCTCGGGGCCCCAGTAGACGTCCTCGTCGGGCTCCCAGACGTCCGCCCGGCCACCGGCGAAGCCGAAGGTCGTGAGGCCCATCGTCTCCAGGGCGCGGTTGCCCGCGAAGATCATCAGGTCGGCCCAGGAGATCTTGCGGCCGTACTTCTTCTTCACCGGCCAGAGCAGCCGGCGCGCCTTGTCGAGATTGCGGTTGTCCGGCCAGCTGTTCAACGGCGCGAAACGCTGCATGCCGGCGCCGGCGCCACCACGGCCGTCGTGGATGCGGTACGTGCCCGCGCTGTGCCACACCATCCGGATCATGAGCGGCCCGTAGTGGCCGAAGTCGGCCGGCCACCACTCCTGCGACGTCGTGAGCACCTCGTCGACGTCCCGCGCCAGGGCGTCGAGGTCGAGAGTCCGGAACTCCGCGGCGTAGTCGAAGTCCTCGCCCATGGGGCCGGCCATGGCGGGGTGTTTTCGGAGGATCGCCAGGTTGATCCGGTCCGGCCACCAGTCGCGGTTGCCCGCGCCCCCGATCGCGTCACCGCGGTGCCCGGCCGGGGCAGAGAGGCCGAGGCCGCCCCCGCCCCCCACGTTCGTCTCGCCGGCAACGGCGTCCGTACGGTCGGACACGGAACTCCTCCTTCCGGGAACAGAGGTCGTGCCGGGGCACTCAGATGTCCAGCGTGCGACGCACGGTCGGCGCGTGCCGCCGGGAAACCGGCACCATCCCGTGCGCCGGGTCATCCATGACCAGAGACAGCTCGCCCTTGAGCCCGCGCTCTATCTCTTTGATGCGGCTCAGGTTGACGACATACCGGCGGTGCACCCGCAAGAAGCCGACATCGGCCAGCTCACCTTCGAGTTTGTCCAGGCTCAGCGAGGCGGCTCGCAGTCGCCCCTGATCGGTGGAGAGCCACACGTCGTTGCCCTGCGATTCGGCGAAGGAGACTTCCGGCAGCCGCAGCAGCACCATCCGGTTGTCCCGGATCGCGACCAGTCGGCGCGGCTGTGCCCGAAGATGCGCGACCCCCTCCGTCTGGGGCACCTGCGCCCCCTCGGAGGCACCGAACGAGACCAGGTTGCCGATCACGCGTCCGGATGAGAAGACGGGTCGGATGCTGATCGATGTCGGCTCGTCGGCGAGGTGGGCGAAGATCTGCGTCGAGCCGACCCAGTCGGGATTGTGGGCCGCCTGCCTGGTGGCATACCGGGCGGCAGTGATCAATTCGGGCAGTCCAGGGGTCCACCGCAGCGTGGGATCGACCGCCGGGGTGCATGCCGGGACGCCCAGGAGCACGCTTGCCAAGGCATCGGCGATCACCACCTTGCCCGCACTGTCCACTGCGGCGAGTGCCGCACCGGAGTGCGCCCTGGCCTGGGTGTAGGCCGCGACCAGCTCGGCACCACTGTCCCGGGCGCGCCTCTTCAGGGGGCACTGGGTCATGGCGGCCGCGTTCGCCAGCCAGCTTTCCGTGGACGCGGGAAGCCGGCTGCGCCAGCGGCAGACGTTCAGGACCGCGAGTGGTTCTCTGGTCACCACGTCGCGCACCGCGATGCCCGCGCAGACCCAGTTGTGAAGCGCCTGGCACCAGTGCTCAGCACCCCTGACCGTCACCGGGCCGTGCGCCTCGAGCGCCGTGCCCATGCCGTTCGTGCCGATCGCGCACTCGGACCAGGAGAACCATGGTGCCAGATTGAGGTCGCCGGCTCTGGCGAGCGTGGCCTGGTCACCCCACTCGGCCAGGATCCGGCCAGTGGCATCGGTGACGGTGACGACGCCACCGATGCTGCCCACCTCATGTGCCACGGAGGCGGCACGAAAACCCAGCTCAGCGATTACGGCATCGTGTTCGGGCGTGTGGTCGAGCTCCGCGACGGCCACCGGAGCCTCTGTGAGGTGAGGATCGACCCGGTACTGCTCCCGGCAGCGATGCCAGGAGATCGCCACCAGGGGCCGGACATCCGGGACCTGGTCCTCGCCCTGCACGAACCGTTCCCACGCCGCGAACACGGTGCCGTCGTCCAGGTTCGCCGAGCCGGGCTCAAGCCGATGTACATCCCTCATGGTTCAGAACCACCTTGGTCCCTCCCCAACACCCGACGGCGCGCGCCGCACGCGGCGGTTTGCCGCTCGTCGTGGCCGGTGCGCTTCTTCCTGCTTCGTCACTCGTTCCAGGCTGTGTCACCCACCCGCACTTCCCACCCTAGGTGCCGTTGCCGGTCTGCGCACGTACCTCTCCGGACGGCGTGCGCGCACTGCTGCTTCCTGGGCCGCCGTGGACATGCCCGACCGCCGCCTCTGCGGACCCGGCGATCCGGAGGCGCGACGCGGCACTCTGCCCCACCGGCTGCGCGTCGGCCACTACCCGTCCCCTCCCGTCGGCCGGGCCGCACCCGCAGCGCGTCCTGGTGGGTGGCCGAAGGCGCGGCGGGAGACGTCGATGAACGCGCTCGGCGAGGCAGCACCGCAGACTCGTCGAGGCCGAGCGGATTGGTGTCGGCGGGCAGGCCGATCAGGTGCAGCTCGAGCTCGCCCTGGGCCTGGTGGGAGTGTACGGTGCCGGCCGGTACCCAGATTGCCTGTTGACGCAGGTCAAGGGCGGTCTTCGGAGGTTACCCCGATTCGTATCTCCGGGTCGGCCCGCCGGGGCTCACGCGAGCCACGGGGACTCCTTGTGACGCGTCTCCGGGTTGGCGTCCGTGCCGCCCGCGGCCGCGGGCGAGCCCGTCGTGCCGGGCGCGGCGGAGTGCCCCAGGTGCCGGTGCACGAAGTGGATGGACATCGCGCCCTCGCCGGCCGCCGAGGCCACCCGCTTCACCGAGCCGCTGCGCACGTCCCCTACCGCGAAGACTCCGGGCAGGCTGGTCTCCAAGGTCATGCACGTGCGCCCGAGGCCGTGCCACACCTCGGGCTGGGCGCAGGCCTCCCGTGCCTCCGGCCCGGTGAGGACGAAGCCGCGGGCGTCGAGGGCGACGCTGTCGGCCAGCCACTGGGTGTGGGGTTCGGCGCCGGTGAAGACGAACAGAGCCCGTGCCGCGAGCCGGCGGTGTTCGCCCGTCCGGTTGTCGACCACGTCGAGCTCCTCCAGCACCTCCTCGCCGATGACCTCGGTGACCTCCGTGTGCAGCATGACCTCCACGCGGGGGTGCCGCTCCACCTGGTCGACCAGGTAGCGGGACATGTCGGCGTCGAGGCTGGGTCCCCGGACCAGCAGGTACACCTTCGGCGCGTACGTGGCCAGGAACAGCACCGCCTGGCCGGCCGAGTTGCCCCCGCCGACGACGGCCACCGGGTCGGCACCGCACTGCTGGGCCTCGTAGACGGTCGCCGAGTAGTGGACGCTCGTTCCCTCCAGGCGTTCGATGCCCGGCACCTTGAGCCGGCGGTAACGGGCACCCGTGGCCAGGACGACGGCACGGGCGGTGATCTCGCTGCCGTCGGCGAACGTCACCACGAAATGATCCTCGTCCTTGCGGTGGAGACCGGTCGCCTCCACCGGAATGCTGATCCTGGCGCCGAACTTGTCGGCCTGGAGCACGGCGCGTTCGGTGAGTTCGGCGCCGGAGATGCCGGCGGGGAAGCCGAGCAGGTTCTCGATGCGCGACGACGTGCCGGCCTGGCCCCCGGTGGCCATCGCCTCCACCACGGTCGTGCTCAGGCCCTCGGAGGCGGCGTACACCGCGGCGGCGAGGCCGCCGGGTCCGGAACCGACGATCAGGACGTCGCCGTGACGGCTTCCGTCAGGCAGTGTCGGCAGACCGATGAGCCGGGCCAGTTCCGCGTTGCTGGGGTTGCGCAGCAGGGTGGTGTCCCGCCAGATGACGATGGGTGTCTCCTCCGGGCTGACCCCGAAGCGCCGCAGCAGTTCCTCGGCCTCCTCATCGGTCTCCAGGTCGATCCAGCGGTGCGGCAGACGGTTGCGGATGGCGAACTCGCGCAGCCGTCTGGTGTCGGGTGAGTAGCGTGAGCCGATGATGCGGAAGCCGGCGCCCTGCCCGACGAGCAGCGCGCGACGGCCCAGACAGGCGCGCAGCACGACGTCCGCGAGGGCGGAGTCCTGGGACACCAGGTGGCGCAACTGGTCCAGGGAGACGACCAGGACCTCGCCCGGCTCCCTGACGACAGCGGTGTAGAAGGCCACCTGGTCGTGCAGCAGCCCGAGTTCGCCGATGAAGCGACCGGGGCCGTGTACACGCAGCAGGTGTTCCTCGGGCGTGCCGTAGTCCTCGACGACGGCGACGCTGCCCTCGAGGACGACGAGGAACGTCTCGCAGCGCTCGCCCTCCCGGATCAGCACGTCGTTCGCCGATGTGCTCCGGCGCTCTCCGTGTTCCGCCAGACGTGCTATCTGCTCCTGCGTGAGGCGCGGGTACGCGCCGTAGATGTCCGGGCTCTCCCAGAAGGCGGCCTCGTCCGTTTCCCGCGGCGCCGGTTCTCCGCCCGGCTGCGGCTGGTCGGCGGACATCAGGCGAACGCCTCGTGGACGTAGCACCAGCGCCAGTCCTCGCCGGGCTCGAACGACCGGACGATGGGGTGGGCGTCGGCAGCGGCGTGCCCGCGCGCGTGCCTGTTCGGCGACGAGTCACAGCACCCGACGTGCCCGCAGGTCAGGCAGAGCCTCAGGTGGACCCACGGGGAGCCGGTCAGCAGACACTCCTGACACCCTTGCGGGGTCAGTGGCTGGACCGGCCGGACCAGCGCGAGATGGGGGTCTGCGTGCACGGTCATACGGATCACCCTTCCGGGGTCGTGATCGTCTGTTCCACCCACTGGCGCAGAGCGGGGGCGGGGGCGGCCCCCGCCTGCCGGGCGACGGTCTCCCCCTTGTCGAGGATGAGCAGTGTCGGCACAGCCTGCACCTCGAAGCGCCTCGACAGTCGCGGGTTCTTGTCGACGTCGACCTTGACGAGCTTGATCCGGCCCGCGAGTTCGGTGGCCACCTGCTCCAGCGCGGGGCTGACCATCCGGCAGGGGCCGCACCAGGTGGCCCACAGGTCGACCACGACGGGGACGTCGGCGCGCTCGGCGACCTCGGCGAAGTCGTCGTCGCCCGCGTCCACGATCCACGGCAGGGGCTGCTTGCAGTGGCCGCACCTGGGGCGGCCCTCCGCGGCCACGGGCACCCTGTTGGTACGCCCGCAGTGCGGACAGCTGATGGTCGTCGCCTGCGCCGTGCTCATGCCGCCCGCGCTCCCGTCACGTCCTGGGGCTGGTCGTAGGTGACCACCAGCTCTCCGTGTTCGGCGTCGACGCGGACCGTCGCGCCGTCCTGGACGTCACCACGCAGCAGGGCGCGCCCGACCATCGTCTCGACCTCGTGGGAGATGTAGCGGCGCAGCGGCCGGGCCCCGTACACCGGGTCGTAGCCCTGGTGGGCGATCAGCTTCCGCGCTTCCTCGGTGAGTTCGACGTTGATGCGGCGTTCGGCGAGCCGGCGGCGCAGCTCGTCGAACTGCAGCTCCACGATCCGCTCGATCTGCCGCTCACCGAGCGGCTTGAACAGCACGATGTCGTCGACGCGGTTGAGGAACTCCGGGCGGAAGTGCCCGCGCAGCTCGCCCATCACCAGGGCGCGGGCGTCCGGCTTGATCTCGCCCTCGGCGGTGACACCGTCGAGGAGGTGCTCGGAGCCGATGTTGGACGTCATGATGATCACGGTGTTGCGGAAGTCGACGGTGCGGCCCTGGGAGTCGGTGATGCGGCCGTCGTCGAGGACCTGCAGCAGGGTGTTGAAGACATCGGTGTGCGCCTTCTCGATCTCGTCGAACAGCACGACCGAGTAGGGCTTGCGGCGTACGGCCTCGGTGAGCTGGCCGCCTTCCTCGTAGCCCACGTATCCGGGCGGTGCGCCCATGAGCCGGCTGACGGTGTGCCGTTCCTGGTACTCACTCATGTCGAGGCGGACGATGTTCTCCTCGGAGTCGAACAGGGCCGCCGCGAGGGTCTTGGCCAGCTCCGTCTTCCCGACGCCGGTGGGGCCGAGGAAGATGAACGAGCCGATGGGGCGGCGCGGGTCGCGGATGCCGGCCCGGGCGCGGATGATGGCGTCGGCGACGAGCTTGACGGCCTCGTCCTGGCCGATGACGCGCTCGCGCAGGATCTCGTCGAGGCGCAGCAGCTTCTCGCGCTCGCCCTCCTGGAGGCGGGCGACGGGGACGCCGGTCCAGGCGGCGACGATCTCGGCGATCTCCTCCTCGGTGACGACCTCGCGCAGCAGCCGGTTCTGTCCTTGCTTGGCGGCCAGTTGCTCCTCCTCCGCGGCGAGCCGGCGCTCCAGGTCCCGCAGGCGGCCGTAGCGGAGTTCGGCGGCGCGGTTGAGATCGTAGGCGCGTTCGGCCTCCTCCGCCTCATGACGGACCTGCTCCAGTTCCTGCCGCAGTTCCTGCACGCGGCGGATGGCCTGCCGTTCGGCCTCCCACTGTGCGCGTTTGGCGTCGGCCTCGCCGCGCAGGTCGGCCAGTTCCTTGCGGAGTTCCTCCAGGCGGGCCTTGCTGGCGGGGTCGGTCTCCTTGGACAGGGCCGCCTCCTCGATCTCCAGGCGGGTGACGCGGCGGGTGATCTCGTCGAGTTCGGCGGGCATCGAGTCGATCTCGGTACGCAGCCGGGCGCACGCCTCGTCGACGAGGTCGATGGCCTTGTCGGGCAGGAACCGGTCGGTGATGTAGCGGTGGCTGAGCGTGGCCGCGGAGACCAGCGCGGTGTCCTGGATCTTCACGCCGTGGAAGACCTCGAGGCGTTCCCGCAGTCCGCGCAGGATGGAGATGGTGTCCTCCACGCTCGGCTCGTCGACCAGCACCTGCTGGAAGCGGCGTTCGAGGGCGGCGTCCTTCTCGATGTACTTGCGGTACTCGTCGAGGGTGGTGGCGCCGATCATGTGGAGTTCGCCGCGGGCGAGCATCGGCTTGAGCATGTTGCCCGCGTCCATGGCCCCTTCGGCGGCGCCCGCTCCTACGACGGTGTGGAGTTCGTCGACGAAGAGCAGGATGCGCCCCTGGGCGGCCTTCACCTCGGACAGCACGGCCCTGAGGCGTTCCTCGAACTCACCGCGGTACTTGGCGCCGGCGACCAGGGAGCCCATGTCGAGGGCGAACACGGTCTTGTCACGCAGGCCCTCGGGGACGTCGCCGCGGACGATGCGCTGGGCCAGGCCCTCGACGATGGCGGTCTTGCCGACGCCGGGGTCGCCGATGAGGACGGGGTTGTTCTTGGTCTTGCGGCTGAGGATCTGGGTGACGCGGCGGATCTCCGCGTCACGGCCGATGACCGGGTCCAGCCGCCCGGACCGGGCCTCGAGAACCAGGTCGCGGCCGTACTTCTCCAGAGCCTCGTAGGCGACTTCGGGGTTGGCGGAGGTGACTCGCTGGTTGCCGCGGATCTGGGTGAGCGCGCTCAGGAACGACTCCCGGGTCACGCCGTGCTCCTTGAGCAGGCGTCCGGCCGCGGTCGCCGAGCCCTCCTCGGCCAGGGCGAGCAGGAGGTGCTCCACGGACACGTACTCGTCCTTGAGGCGTTTGGCCTCCCGCTCGGCCGCGTCCAGCAGGCGGGACAGACGCTGGGTGACGAAGACCTGCCCGGGTGCCGCGCCGGGGCCGGTGACCTTCGGGCGCCGGGCCAGCTCGCCCCGCACGGCCGCGCGCAGTTCCTCCGGCTCGGTGCCGGCCTGCTGCAGCAACCGCGGGACGATTCCGTCCTCCTGAGCGAGGAGAGCGAGCAGCAGGTGTTCCCCGTCGACCTCGGTGTGCCCCATGCCGACGGCCACCGTCTGGGCTTCCTGGAGTGCTTCCTGGGACTTCTGGGTGAGACGGTTCATGTCCATGGCGGTATGTCACTCCTCGTACCGGCGCGGCGCAGGGCGGCTTCGAGCAGGCTGATGCGGTCCAGCAGGTCGAGCACCAGGCCGATGGATGCGTAGTTGAGGCACAGCCCGGTGCGCAGCCGCTGGACGCGGGCAAGGGCGGCCGGGGCCGTGGGTTCGAACACCAGCCGTCCGGAGGCGTCGCGCTCGGCCTCGACCAGGCCGAGAGCGACGAACCGGCGGATGAGGTCGGGATGGACACCGGCGCGGCGGGCCACGGTCTGCAGGGACAGCCTGGGCACCGGCACGATCGCGTACTGGACGCGCGCCAGCGCGGGAGAGGCAAGCGAAGACGCCTGGCGTGCCTCGACCGGTCGGTCGCTCATCGTGTCCTCCTGGGGTCGAACGAGGAGACGGCGGCGAGCTCCTCGAACAGTTCGCGCTCCTTGTCGCCGAGCTTGGGCGGCACCATGATCCGGAGCTCGGCGTACAGGTCGCCGTTGGCGCCGCGCGGTCCCGGCATGCCCTCCCCACGCAGCCGCAGCCGCCGGCCGCTGGAGGACCCGGCGGGCACGGTCACCTTGGCCGTCGCCCCGCTCGGCGTGGACACCGGAACCGTCGCGCCCAGCGCGGCCTCCCAGGGGGTGACCGGAAGCTGCACGTACACGTCCCGGCCTTCCAGGCGGAACAGGGGGTGGGGCTGGATCCGCACCCGCAGGTACAGGTCGCCCGCGGGGCCGTCGCCGCTGCCGCGGCCGCCCTCGCCCGCCAGCCGGATGCGCTGCCCGTCGGTGACGCCGGGCGGCACGTCCACCTCGTAGCGCCGCTGCCCCGACGGCCCGGTGAGGGTGACGGTGCGGCGGCCTCCGCGGTAGGCCTCCTCGACGGTGAGCGGCAGTTCGGCCTCCTGGTCCGCGCCCGGCACACGCATCCGTCCGGCGCCGCCGAAGAACGAGCTGAACAGGTCGTCGACGTCGACGCCCTCCGAGCCGAAGCCACTGGTGGCGTACTGGGCCCGGGGGCCGCCCCCGGTGGACCAGCGGAAGCCGCCACCGGGTCCCGCGCCGGCTCCGACGCGCTCCTCCCAGTCCTCGGGCACCTTCCGGAAGTCCTCGCCGAAGCGGTCGTAACGGGCCCGCTGGTCAGGGTCGGACAGGACGCTGAAGGCCTCGTTGACCTCCTTGAACCGCTCCTCCGCCGCGGGGTCCTTGTTGACGTCGGGGTGGTACTTGCGCGCCAGTTTGCGGTACGCCTGCTGGATCTCGTCCCGGTCGGCGTTGCGCGGGACCCCGAGAACCTCGTAGAAGTCGCGTGCCACGGCCGCTCACTCCCGCTTCGCGACGGTCACGGCGGCCGGCCTCAGCTGCCGCTCGGCCTCGCCGTAGCCGGGGCGCAGCACCTGTGTCACGGTGTTCGGTTCGGCGTCGGGGTCCTGGACCACGCCGACGACCTCGTGCCGGGAGGGGTCGAACGGGACGCCGGTCTCGGCGTGACGCTCGTAGCCAAGGCGTTCAAGGATGGATACGGCCTGGTCGCGCACGGCGCGAACCCCCTCGACGATCGCCCCGGGGTCGGAGGCCGCGTGGCCCAGGGCCAGTTCGAGGTTGTCGATTACGGGGAGGAGGGCCGCGGCCGTGCGGGCGCGTTCGGCCCCGCGCTCCCGGTCCAGTTCCCTGGCGTGCCGCTTGCGCAGGTTGTCCAGGTCGGCGAGGGCGCGCCGCCAGCGGTCCTCGACCTCTTTCAGCGCGGCCGTGTACTCGTCCTCGGCCCCGGCCGGACCGGTGGCCGCGTCCGGCCCCGGTCCGGCCTCCGTGCCGGGCGGCGCGGGCTCGGGCAGGTCGC